>JAISOO010000119.1 GCA_031275595.1 Spirochaetaceae bacterium
TGACCGGTTACGGAAAGCGGGTCTGATATCGAAGGAGTCGCCAAAGGACATTATTGAACTGGCAAAATCAATTTATCAGGTAAGAATACATGGTGAATGGAACCGGAGCGAGATAGCCCGGCGTATCGGAAAACTGTTCAAAAAACTGGGAATAGACAGACTAACCTGAGCGGAGTTATGGTCTAAAACCAACCGGGTTTTGGAACAGGCTCATTGCATCGCGTTTTATGCTTGAACAGTTCCTAAGGGTACAGCCGCCCCAACGTCACGGACCGCCGGGGCAGGGGCGGCTGCTTTTTGCCGCTCCCCCGGGGCTTTGCGGATAACGCTCAAAAAGCAAAGGCCCCGGGGGGTCCTGAAAAATTATCTCGACAAAGTTTTGATTTTTGTTTATCATGAATTTATGTTGGAATTTAAAGATTATATTGCCGATTGGCCTGACATGCCCTATCCGAATTTTATCGCGTGGTTAGCGGGTATTGAAACAAAGTGGCCGGATCATACCGCCATTTATTATCGCTCGGGAAAGCAGCGGGAATTTACCCGGTGGACCTTTACCCGCCTTGCCGCTGAGGCCCGCAGAATAGGCCGGGGGCTCCTGGCGGCAGGGCTTAAAAAGGGGGACCAGGTTGCCCTCTGGGCGGAAAACCGCCCGGAATGGATGGCGGTCTGGCTGGGGACGGCCATCACCGGGTGTATCATTGTCCCGGTTGATTTTTTGGTTTCCGAAAATGAGTGTTTTAACATAGTAAAGATCACCCAGGCAAAGGCCTTTTTCTATTCCGCGCGAAAACAGGAATTTGCCGAATCCTGTTCTTCCCGGGGGATATCCTTTGCCGCCGCGGTTTGCCTGAGCGAAGGGGAAAAGAGCCCCTACGAATCCTTTGGGGCGGATGCCGCCGGCCAGGCCCTGCCGGGGGTGGAAGCCATTGACGAACACGACCCGGTGTCCATTGTTTTTACCTCCGGGACCACCGGTTTTGCCAAGGGGGTTACCCTGCACCACAAGGGGATCATCGCCAATTCCAACGCGGCGATCCGGTCCCTGCGGGCCTACGACTGGGATGTGTTTATCAACGTACTGCCCCTGCACCACACCTACCCCACCACCTGTTCCTTTATCTCCCCCCTTTCGGTGGGGGCCGCAACCATCATCGTGGAAAAACTGGTGGGCAAGGTGGTGATCGATGATATAGAAGACGCGGGGGGGACCTTCCTCATCGCCGTACCCCTCCTCTACGACAAGGTGAAAGCCGCCATTGAGCAGGGGTTTATGAAACTTCCCGGCGTTGTCCGCGGGGTGTTGAACTGCCTGCGGGGGATAACCCTCTATCTTTCAAAACGGGGTATGCCTGGTTTCGGCCGGGTGGTCCTCCGGGGGATCCGGAAAAAGACCCGCCTGGATTCGGTGCGGATGATGGTGGGCGGGGGCGGCCCCCTCAACCCCAAAACCGCGGACTTTTTTGAGTCCCTGGGGTTCTGCGTGGTCCACGGCTATGGGATGAGCGAAAACAGCCCCCTCATCAGCGTGAATACCCCCTGGCATAAAAACAACGTGTCCGTGGGCCTGCCGGTAAAATATACCGACGTGAAGATCATTGACGTATCCGGGGAGGGGATCGGGGAAATCGCCGTCAAGTCCCCCTCCCTGATGCTGGGGTACTATGAAAACCCCGAAGCCACCCGGGAGGTATTTACCGACGACGGGTATCTAAAGACCGGGGACTTAGGTTACCGGGACGGGAAGGGCTTTATCTACATCAACGGCCGTAAAAAGAACCTCATCGTCAGCTCCGGGGGCAAAAACATATACCCCGAAGAGATCGAAGCCCATTTTGAGGGCTCCCGGGTCATCGGCGAGATCCTCATCCTGGGCCGCAGGGAAGCTGAGTTCGGGGGGGAACAGATCTTCGCCGTGGTGGTCCCCCATACCGAAGCCCTGGCCGAAGATTACCCCGGCAAAGAAACGGACGAGGCCTTTATCCACGGCCTCGTGAAAAAGGAAATCGAGCAGGTCAACCGCACCCTGGTGGGGTATAAAAAAATATCCGACTTTGTGATCCGCCGGGAAGAGTTTGAAAAAAACGCCCAGAAGAAGATCAAGCGGTATTTGTATAAGAGTTATGAAAAGGCCCCGCAAAACACCTAGGGGGCCGTGTTGGTGAGGCATATCAGCCTCCCACGGAAGGGCCCGGGAAGGTGGGAACGCCTCAGTCGTTGATCCCCTTCATCCGTTCCATCTTACCCCGGTAGAAGGCGGAACTGCCCTGACGGGCGTCTATTTCCCGCTGCATAATTTCCCGGACCCCCTGGGCGAATTCCCGAACCGAATCCATGGACAATATCCCCTTTTCATTCCGCCGGATAAAGCGGGAGGGGTATACGGGGTCCAGGATTATCAGTTTTTCCTTGGGGAGGAAGCGGCCCCAAAAGGAAAAAGGCCTGAAGGATCCTTCGGAAAAAACCGTTACCATGGGGATCACCGGGACATCAAGCTCCGCGGCGATATAAAACGCCCCGGGTTTAAATTCGTTGATTTTTTGGTTGTAGAGGTAGCATTCCCCTTCCGGGTAAAAGTGGATGAACCGGCGGTACCGGAAGGCGGTTTCCGCGCTGGCTAAAATACGGTCCAATCCGGTCCTGCCCGGGGGAAGGGGCATCCCTCCCAGGAGCCGGACAAAGGTTCCCAGAAAGGGGGTCGCCGCGGTTCCCTCCAGGAGGGTCTGCCAGGTACGGCCGGGGAGTACGGCGCCGCTCACCTTAACCGGATCGAGGAAGGTGGTGTGGTTGGATACCAGGATAGCCCGGGAAATGCCCCGGAGTTTTCCGATGTTTTCGTATCCCGTCTCATAAAGCAGGATGTTTATCGTCTGGGCCAGGATCCAAACGGGATAAAAAACCATGGCCGACGCAAGCCTGAAGGGGAGGGAAACATCCAGTAAGGGCCGGCCGCGTTTATAAGGCATGGTTCAGCGCACCACCCGGTCTTTCCAGATAAAGCCCTTGCCGCTCACGGTTCTGAACCAGGAAAAAAAACCGACGTACAGGTAGTTTACAAATATAACCGGCCAGAGGAAGGCGTAATACCAGGGTATCTCGCGGTCCAGGTATTGGATGATAAAGGCCAGGGTAAAAAGGCTGTTGGCTATGACCACATGAAGGAAAAAGGGACTGTGGATAAACCACAGGATGAACAAAAGGGGAAAGGGCAGGAAGATAAAAACAACCACCAGGATGGCGACGAAAAAAAGGAGGACCGAATTTTTCCCAAAAAAAATAAAAATGTTTTTTCCTATCCCCTCCACCGCCGCCTGGTACCCCGTATACATCCGGCAGTGGATCTGCTCTTTTAAATCCAGGAATATGGTCTGGTACCCGTGGCGCTTAAAAAGCCGGGCCAGGTACATATCCTCCACCGGTTTATTCCGGATGGTGGTGTATCCCCCGACTTTTTCAAAGGCTTCCCGGTTTACCGCGATAAACTGACCGATGGCCGCGGAAAAAAAACTCCCCCGGCTGTAGGGGTTCAAAAAAAGGGGAACCACGATGGTGGTAAGGAAATACATCAGGGGCACGGTGATAGCCTCCCCAAAGGTGAGGAGCTTTTGTTTGGTATACCCGGAAATAAAATCCACTTTTGAATTTTGCATATTGGATACGGTCCAGGAAATGGAACTGGGGTTGTGGACGGTATCGGCATCGGTAAAGATAAAAATTTCCCCCCGCGCTTCCCCGGAGAGCTGATGCATGGCATAGGGTTTTCCAAACCAATCCTCCGGCAGGGGCTTCCCGGAAAAAATCCGGACCCGCGGGTCCTCCCGGGCGATCCGCTGGAGGATACCGAAGGTATTATCGGTGGAATTATCATCGATTACCAGAATTTCATAGTTTATGTAATCCTGATTCCGCAGGGTGTCAAGGCACCGTTCGATGTTTTGTTCCTCATTCCGGGCGGGGATCAGCACCGAAACCAGGGGGCCGTCTTTGACGGTGGGGGGAACCGCCCGGAGCTTCATATCGATCATATTGATCGTTCCCAAAACACAAAAATACACCCCCACGCCTATCAGAATAGAGAAGTAGGTATCCGGAATTAATGTAACAATAGTATCCATAAAAACTGATGGTTCCTAAAAATGATGTGGGTAAAACTAAGTTTTACCCAGCAGCCCTTGTACATATTGATTGGTAGGATAAACCGCAAGGGACCTTTGAAGCCAGGCTTTGGCCTCTTGGGTTTTTTTCTGCTGTAAATAGGCGTACCCTATGGCTGAACACACGTTAAAACGATCGTCCTTCTGCAGTCTGGTCTCAAAATTATTCAGAATGTCCTCCATCATTTGTATTCCCCGTTTTAAATTGTTAAAGGGGGAGGGAGCGTAAACCCACCGGGAAGCTATCAAAATTTGGGCAGCGGTGTTTCCCGGATCTAACTCCAGGGCCTTTTTGGCGTACCGTTCCACATCGAGACCGTGGCGCATGACATAACTTATCGGCTGGATTGAACAGGATTGGGAGAGGTTTTCCGCCAGCATCACCCATCCCTCGGGGGAGGCCGCTATATCTAAGGACCACTGGGCCTGGACCATCCCCTCCTCAAACCGGGCCAGGGCCTCATCCTTCCGGGTTTCATAAAGGTAGATCCGTCCCATCATATATTCACACCGGGACAATATGAGGTAAAGCTGCTGCCCGGAGAGGCTTGCTTCGGCCCGGCGTTTCACGTTCCGGTAAAGGGGCGCAACCTCATCCGCCTTGAGTTTTTGCTCGTAGACAGCCTCCCGAAGGGGCAAAAACCAGTCCGGAAGTGATTCGGCATATACCATAAAATCAAACATACAAAAAAAAGCAACCAAAACATAGCTTTTATTTCCGCGCATATCATTGCTATCATAACATAAATCGGCTGGGATTATCCAGTTCTTTTATTAAATATCAGGTAAATTTGCTCTTTAATAGGGCAAAATATTTTTCCGCTTCCTTGGGATCTTCCACGGGTTTTTCCTCCTCGCGATAGGCGATAAGGTGGAGGGGGATTTCCGCCAAAAACGGGGAAGGGGCGCAGTCGACGGTGTTCTGTAATTTCCGCCGTTTAAGGCAGCTTGAGATAAAGAGCTTGTCCCTGGCCCGGGTAATGGCCACGTAAAAAAGCCGCCGTTCTTCTTCGATGTTTCCCCCGCCTTCCTCCAGGCTCCGTTCGTGGGGGATAATGCCCTCTTCGGCGCCGGCAATAAAAACCACGGGAAATTCCAGACCCTTCGCCGCGTGGATGGTCATCAGGTTTACCTTTCCCCGGCCGCCCGCATCCCCGGGGCCGTCCTCATCATTCCGGGTGATAAGGCTTATCCGGTTAAGGTATGGATACAGGGTAGGGTCCAGGTTGTCTTCACCGGTTTCCCAGGTTTCTATGGAATTGATGAGACTTTCAATATTGAGCAATTTCCACCGGGCCATTTTATCATTTTTACGGTACTCCGTAATCAGGTAGGACCAGTAATCAATGGTTTCAACCAGGCGCCGTACTTTTTGGGAGAGCCGCCAGCCTTTTTGGGATGTCCCCCCCAGAATTTCGGATTTAAAAGACTCGATCAGGGTCATAAATCCGTCTATTTCCGTCCGGCCCTTATCAACCACCCCGCCGTAAGCGGCTTGGGCATATCCCCTTTGCGGCGGATCGGCGGTATCGGTTGGATCCTGAAAGAGAGGGGCCGGGGCATGGCGGAGGCGGCCCATGGCATCCCACAGGGAAGACTGGTTTTTCCGGGCCAGGTCGGTGACGGTGGCGATCAGGGTCTTGCCGATACCCCGCCGGGGGGTGTTGATTATCCTGAGGAGGTTCACGTCGTCATCGGGGTTGGCGATTACCCGGAGATAACTCAGGACATCCTTGATCTCCTTGCGTTGAAAAAAACTCGTTCCCCCCGAAACCCGGTAGGGGATATTCTCCGCGAGGAAGGCCTCCTCGATACTCC
Source organism: Spirochaetaceae bacterium (assembly GCA_031275595.1). The sequence continues at coordinate 5,973 of JAISOO010000119.1, forward strand.
GGGTCAGGGAATTGGTCCTGATGAGGACCCCGAAATCATCGTAGGTGAGTTTCTCCCGAAAAAGAAGTTCCCGTATCCGGGATGCGATAAATTCCCCTTCTTCGCTTTCATTTTGTGGATGGAAAAGCTCAATGGGTTTGCCTCCCCCGTTTCCGGACCAGAGATTTTTTTCCTTACGGTTGGCGTTATGGGAGATTACCCCGTTAGCCGCCTCCAGGATGGTGGTGGTGGAACGGTAATTTTGCTCCAGCTTGATCTCCTCCGTACCGGGAAAATCCCGTTCAAAATTAAGGATGTTTTCGTAATTTGCCCCCCGCCAGGAATAAATGGATTGATCGTCGTCCCCCACCACGCAGACATTCCGGCCCGCCAGGAGCTTCATCAGCCGGTACTGGATAAAACTCGTGTCCTGGAACTCATCCACCATGATGTACCGGTAGCGGCGGCGGTATTTTTCCAGGGTTTCCGGGGAGGTTTCAAAAATTTCAATGGGCAGGACTAAAAGATCGTCAAAATCCAGGGCATTAAAGAGTTTTAAGCCATGCTGATACTCCCGGTAAACCGGTTCGAAGCCCCCCCGGGCCAGGGGATCGTTTTTTCCGGCCAAATCCTCCCACCGGAGGCGGCCGATCTTGACGTTGGAAAAAAGCTGGCCCAGGGCGTAGAGATCCACCCCCTCCGGGGATATCCGCACTTCCCGAAGGCTCTCCTTGATAAGCTGGAGCCGGTCGGTTTCGTCGTAGATTGAAAAATTCTTCCGGTACCCCAGGGTTTCTATTTCTTCCCGGAGGATCCGTACCCCAAAGGCATGGAAGGTACTCACCGTAAGGTTCTGCAGCTTCTTCCCGGTCAGCTCCTTGACCCGGCTTTCCATTTCCCGGGCCGCCTTGTTGGTAAAGGTAAGGGCCAGGATGGCGGATTGGGGGATCCCCGTTTCCAGCATATGGGCGATCCGGTAGGTGATAACCCGGGTTTTCCCCGAACCGGCCCCGGCGATGATCAACACCGGCCCTTCTATGGTTTTTACCGCCTGGATCTGCGGCCCGTTGAGTTCCGTTTCAAAATTGAGTTTGGTCATATCCCTTAAATTTTTTTAATAAAAAAATGGAGCCCCTGGATGCCCAGGAGTACCACGACGGTAACGACGGCCCCGGCTGCAAGAACCCCCAGGGTTACCGCGGCCATGGTCCGGCCCTTCCCCAATCCCAGCACCCAGGCCCCCAAGGTCCCGGTCCAGGCGCCGGTTACGGGCAGGGGCACCGCTACAAAGGCGGCGACCCCCAGCCAGCCCCATTTTTCCACCCCGGTTTTGAGTTTCACCCGGGCCCGCTCCACAAAACGGCCGAAAAGGCCCTGGTACCAGGCCATTCTAAGGAAAAGCCGGTGCAGGGTGGAAAGAAATATCCAGCAGGCCGGAGCCGCAAGGACGTTTATCCCCGCCGCAAAGGGGTAGGCCCAATACCAGGGGATACCCTTTGCCAGGGCAAAGGGTATCCCCCCCCGGAGCTCCGATATGGGCAAAAAAGACAAAAAGGCGGTCCACAGAAGGATCGTCAGGGTATTCATGCCATCAGCTTACCAGAATAAGGGCGCTACGGCTAGCGGCGGGGGTGGTTTTGACACACGTCGAAATCGTAAAGGACCGCACAGATTACGGTTCTTCATTTACGATTTCCTCCGGATGTGATACCTTCAAGGCAGGGGGAAACATGGATAAGAGGATCTATGCGGACAACTCCGCCACCACTCCGGTTTCGGCGGCAGCCCTGGAAGCCATGCTGCCCTATTTTACCCGTGCCTTTGGGAACCCTTCCGCGACCTATAGCTACGGACGGGAGGCGAAAAAAGCCCTGGAGGAATCCCGCCGCACCGTTGCCCGGGCCCTGGGGGCGCAAAACAACGAAATTTTTTTTACCTCCGGGGGGACCGAGGCCGACAACTGGGCCATCCGCGGCGCCTGTAAACTCAATGAAAAAAAAGGCCGGCACATCATTTCCACCCAAATTGAGCATAGCGCGGTCCTCCGTACCCTGGAGCTGCTCAAGGACCAGGGCTGGGAGGCCACCCTCCTGAAGCCGGATCCCCGGGGGCGGATCACGGCGGAACAGCTTCGGGAGGCCCTGCGGGAGGACACGGTATTGGTCAGTATCATGGCCGCCAACAACGTGGCGGGGACCCTGCTTCCCATCCGGGAGCTCTGCGCCGCGGCCCACCAGGGCAAGGCCCTTTTCCATACCGATGCGGTCCAGGCCGCAGGTCATATTCCCCTGGATGTCCGGGACTCCGGGGTAGATCTCCTCTCGATCTCGGCCCATAAATTCCGCGGTCCCAAGGGGGTGGGGGCCCTTTTTGCCCGGCTTCCCCTGATCCTCCCTCCGCTTATCACCGGCGGCGGCCAGGAAAAGGGGAGGCGGTCGGGTACCGAAAACGTAAGCGCCGTCGCGGGCATGGCCGCGGCCCTGGAAGAGGCGGTCCAAAACCTGGAGGAACACGGACGGCGGGTTTCCGCCCTCCGGGATCGGCTTGTTTTGGAAATAACCAAGATCCCCGGGGCCCAGCTTACGGGGGATCCGGTGAACCGTCTGCCGGGGCTGGCTTCCTTTGTATTTGAAAATCTTGAGGGGCAGGAACTCGTCATGGCCCTGGATCGGCAGGGGATCTGCGCCAGTTCCGGTTCCGCCTGTTCCGCGGGCGCCGCGGACGCCCCCCATGTACTCGTGGCCATGGGGTATGCCCCCGGCCTTGCCCGGGGGGCCCTGCGGCTCTCCCTCGGCCCCGGCAACACCGACGCCGATGTGGATGCCATCCTCGCGGTTCTGCCCGGGGCGGTGGAACAGGCCCGGGCAAAAAAGCCGCTGAGCGGCGGAAGATGAGGCCCCTGTCTCCCCTGGGCGGTCCTGATTTATCCCGGCCGTGTGTAATTGCCGCCTAATGCCGGTCTTGCGGACCAGGCGGAGGGATGGTATACCTATCGTGGTAAAGGAACCTTCTAATCGGTACGGAAATATATGAACCTTTGGTTTGCCACCGGAAATCCCCATAAGCGGGAAGAACTTGCGGCCATTTTGCAAGGCCACCGGATACAAATACCCTCCCAGGGGGGACTCCCCTTTGGACCTGAAGAAACGGGGGCTACCTTCCTCGAAAATGCCCTGATCAAGGCCCGGACCCTGTACCGGCTGGTTTTAGCCCCGGTCATTGCCGATGATTCGGGACTTTGCGTGGATGCTCTGGGGGGAAGGCCGGGGATCTTCTCCGCCCGGTACGGCAGTGAAGGGGGGAAAAACCTCGATGCCGGGGAACGGAACGCCCTGCTCCTGCGGGAGTTGGAATCGAGTTCCCGCCGGAGCGCCCGGTTTATATGCGCCATGGTACTGCTTTTGCATGAAGACCGGTTTTTCGCGGTCCAGGAAACCCTGGAAGGGGAAATTATCCGGGAAGGCCGGGGTTCCGGCGGTTTCGGGTATGATCCTATCCTCTATCTCCCCGGCAGAGGCTGTACCGTGGCGGAACTAAGGGAAGAAGAAAAGAACCGGATAAGCCACCGGGGAAAGGCGGGACGGGTCATAGGGGAGATCCTTGCCGCTATACCGGACGGCCTATAAAAAAATATGAAAAATAAGATTGTCCTATCGGCCCTAAAATGGTACGTTTAAACCAGGAAAGGTTCATGAATATCAAAAATGCTTTAACGCAAATTTCCGAAGGTTTCAACTCCCGGGAGGAAAAGCCCGACCGCGTCAAGGGCCGGATCTGATGGCTTCTTCATTTTTTCAGGAAATGCTGAGTCCCATGTTTAATCCCCGGGCGGTATTGGATATTTCCGGTGGGGGCAAGGTTCTGGTGATCAGTGATTTTCATATGGGAAGCGGCCGGGGGGATGATCTGGCCCGCAACAGCGCCCTGCTTATGGAAATGCTGGAAGGTTACTACCTGGCCAATGGCTGGTACTTGGTACTAAACGGCGATATAGAAGAACTTCAGCGGTATTCCCTGGAGGCCATAAAAACCCGGTGGACCCCCTTGTACCACATCCTGGATCGGTTTGCCGCCGAGGGCAGGCTCTATAAAATCGTTGGTAACCACGATGAGGAGCTGATCTTTGAAAAGAATTATCCCTATCCCCTTTTTCCGGTGGTACGGATTGAATCGGGGATTATTCCCCTTTATGTGTACCACGGTCATCAATCTTCCAAGGTCTACACGGATTATAATTACCTGATCCGGGCGGCGCTCCGGTATTTTTTTAAGCCCATCGGGATCCGGAATATTTCAAATGCCCGCAGCCCGCATCGCCGTTTTTATGTGGAAAAGCACGCCTATAATTTTTCCCTGAAAAACCACTGTATTTCCATTATCGGCCATACCCACCGTCCCCTTTTTGAATCCCTCGGACGGTTTGATTACATTAAATTCGAAATAGAGCGGCTCTGCCGGGATTACCCCTCATCGGTTGGTACAAACCGGGAGCGGATCGCCGCCGAGGTGGATGCCCTCAGGGTTGAGTTGGGTAAACTCCAGCGTTCGGAACGAAGAAATGTACTCCGCCAGAGCCTTTACGGCGATCTATATCCCGTCCCCTGCCTTTTTAATTCCGGATGCGCCATCGGCAAGGGGATCAACGCCATTGAACTGGACCGGGACCAGATCGCCTTAGTATACTGGTTTACCGAAGGGGAGGGAAAGAAATTCATCAACCGGGGCTGGTATAAGGTCGAAATACATAAGGGAACCAAATTCCGCCGTTCCATCCTCAACCAGGACCGGCTTGAATATGTTAAAGCCCGGATAGAACTTCTGGGGAAACAGGATCCTGAAAGAAAAGAAGATGTGGTTCCTGTGACCCTTTAAGATAAGGAGATAAAAAATGGCCGGATACGGACTACGTATTTTGGGCAGGGTAATCGTACTTTTGATTCTCATTGCCGCTTTAGCCGGGGGCGGTCTGGTATGGTTCGACTATCTCAATATTATTGACGCCAAGGCCGTGTTAGCCCCTTTCTACCGGCTTGTCGGCCTGGAACCCCGCTCCCAGGATGAGGAAGATGAGTTCCTCTCCCTGGACGCGGAACGGCTGGCGGTTCGGCTTGAGGCCCAGGAACTGCGGAGCCTGGAACTGGATCAACGGGAAATGGAACTTATCACCCGCCAGGGGGAGATTCAGCAGATGGCCGAGGAATTGGAGGAACGGCAGAAAGCGCTGGATGAACGGGAAAATTCCATCAATGCCCAGACACAAGACGCCGAAAATAAACAAAAGAACGTCGAGCAATACGCCCGGTATTTGAATGGTATGCCCCCGGAGCGAGCGGTGGGTATTATTACCGCGATGAACGATCAGGACGCTATCGACGTACTCCGGATGACCGAAACGATAGCTCAGGCGGAGGGAACTACCTCTATCGTCGCTTACTGGCTTTCCCTGATGCCCCCGGAACGGGCGGCGGAACTCCAGCGCAAGATGACGGGGAGACCTTCCGGTTTTAACTGAGTAACCCCGGTCCGCGGCTCCCAGAGCCTCCGGAATGTTTTATCAAGAGGAGGCCGGGCGGTGATGCAAGTATCCCCCCAAATCAATTCCGAAAGTCCCCAGGAGGCCCAGGACCAGCGGTTTCTGGCCATATCCAAGGATAAGCTTGGGGTGTTTTCCAAGCTCCTTGCGGGACTGCTCCGTAATTCAAACCATCCACCGGGGGCCGATCAAATCGCGGACCCGGTGGGTCATTCGCAAATCCCGGATGAATTTTCCCCGGCAGAGGGGAAATCCGCTTCACTAAAAAAAACCAATCCCCGATGGGTAAAATCTTCCCTTCTTTCCCGGGAGGATGAAAAAATCCGGAAAAAAGAAAAACCGGACCTTTCTGCCCAAGAAGCCCTCTCCGGCAAAGAGACCCGTCGAATCTCCCCGGATCAAACCGGAGAAGGGCAGGACCTGTCGGTGGAAGATGCCGCCCTCCGGTGTTTTCCCGAGAAGGAGCCGGAGGAATTCCCCCTCCAAACAATAGGTTTGGAGAATTCCCCGGAATCATGTTCCGGGGAATTCTCGGCGGAAAATCAGGCCCTTTCCGGAGAATTACCTCCGCCGGTTCCACAAGACGGGGTAAACCCCGCCGGGATGTATGAAGAAGACCGGGTCCGAAAAACCGGTGAGGACCGGGCTTCCCGGACCCTGACGGATCCATCCCGGCGGCTTACCCAGGAGGCAGAGTCCGCCGTGGTCCGTCTTACCCAGACTCCGGGGAAGGCTCCCGGGGACGCGGAAAAAAACGGACCCGTCAGTTCCCGGCGAAATGATTCCGGCCCCCGGGATAAACGCCGGCAGCGGCTTGAAGTGGAAGTCCGGGACCTCCGAACGGGACAAGCCCCGGAAGTTACCATAAACCGCGGCCCCGCCGTTGTCGCCGAGGCTTCCGGGGGAATTCGGGAAGTGGAGCTCCGGTTGGAACTCCCCGGGGGAGGCCGGAATTCCGGGGAGAGCCTTTCCGCCGGGACAGGTACCCCGGCCCGGGCCTTTGAGGAGATGCTTGCAGGAGAACTCCGGGGCGGGCTGGGGGACGATATTGTACGGCAGGCTTCGATCATCCTCAAGGATGGGGGAGCGGGACTCATCCGGCTTACCCTTAAACCGGAATCTTTGGGAAATGTAAAGATACGCCTGGAAATGGCCGAAAACAAGATAGCGGGGCGGATTATCGTGGAAAGTAACGAAGCCCTGCGGGCTTTTGAAAGGGAAATGCAGTCCCTGGAGCAGGCCTTTAAAGATTCGGGATTTAACGGGGCCAGCATTGAGATGTCGGTCAGTTCCGATAACGGAGGGAATCAAGGAAGCCGCCAAGGGAAGGGAGAGGATGCGGGCCCCTTCTTTTCCGAGCGCCTTCACCTGGCGGCGTCCGGTTATGAATCCACCGGGGATCTTTTGGCGCTAACCGGGGATCCATCGGCCTTACGGCCGGTAAATATGCTGGTATAACGGGTATTTGAGGAGTTAAAGTATGAGTGAGCTTCGGTTGGAGATGAACCCCCAAGAACGGGCAGCCCGGGCCATGGAAGTGGATCGGATCAATAAACAATTATTTAACGGTAAAACTCCGGTAAAGGATCTGGGCAAGGATGAATTTTTAACCCTCCTCCTGACGCAGCTATCCCATCAGGATCCGACCGCTCCCATGGAAGACCGGGAATTTATTTCACAGATGGCCCAGCTTAACACCCTGCAGCAAATGACCAGTATGGCCAATGATTTTAACCGCTTGGCGGAACTCTTTACCAGCAGCGAAGCCGCTTCTTCCCTGGGAAAATCGGTGGAACTCAACCAAGGGGATAAGGTCATCCAGGGTACGGTTAAGGCGGTTAGCCGGGGCGGAAAACCTGAGGTTTTGGTCAACGGGACCTATTATCAGTGGGATCAGGTAACCAAGGTATTTGAGGAATAACCGGAACTTGTTCCAAAACCCGATTGGGTTTTGGGATTAACGACGGAAAAGCGGCTAAAAGCCCGTTTTTCCCTTGAAATTCAAGATAGCATTCCCAAAAACTGAAATTTTGGGAGTGTATCTTAAGGAGAATCTATTATGATGCGATCGTTGTTTTCAGGCGTTTCAGGACTGCAGAACCATCAAACCAGGATGGATGTGGTTGGTAATAATATCGCCAATGTCAATACCACCGGCTTTAAGCGGAACCGGGTTAATTTTCAGGATATGATCTATCAGCAGTTGCAGGGGGCTTCCCGGCCCACCGAAGACCTGGGGGGGGTCAATCCCCGGGAAGTGGGCCTGGGGATGTCCATCGCCTCCATTGATACCATCCATATTCAAGGATCTCTCCAGACCACCGGGGTCCCGACCGACCTGGCCATCAATGGAACGGGATTTTTTGTTCTTAAAGAGGGGGATAGGTCCTATTTTAGCCGGGCGGGGAATTTCAGCCTGGACGAGCAGGGGCTTCTGGTGAATCCCGCCAATGGGATGCGGGTCCAGGGTTGGATGGCCCAGAATGTGGACGGCACCCAGTTTATCGATGTCTCCCGGGATGTGGAAGATCTGATCATCCCTGTGGGGGCAAAGGACGCCGCCAGGGCGACTACCAATGTCAATTTTGCCTGTAACCTGGACAAACGGACCATTGAGATCCCCGAGAATCCCACCCAACTGCAGGTCCGGGAGGGAAGCTGGAACGAGCAGATAAAGATTGTTGATACCTTCGGCGATGCCCACACCCTGCAATTGGTGTTTACCCGGGTTCCGGGGGTCAACAACAGCTGGAATGCCGTGGTGACGGTGGACCCCGAAAATCCGGTGGCTACCAATGCGGCGGTAGGCCTGGGGGAGGAAGCCCCTCCTGCGGGAGGGCCCAATACCTTTACGGTCAACTTCTCAAACCTGGGAACCATCCTCAACGCCGTGGATGGGGAGGGGAACCTCTCGGGAACGGATCCGGGGACCCCGGTGATCATGAACGTGGCCTACGATGTCCAGAGCGCTACCCCCGGGGATGACGGCGCCCTGGTACGGCAGGAATTCACCCTGAACCTGGGGACTGTGGGGGGATTAATCAACTCTATTACCCAATATGCCGAGGCCAGTTCTTCTAAAATGACCGAACAGGACGGGAATACCATGGGCTATCTTGAAAATTTCACCATCGACCAGAGCGGGGTTATTACGGGAATTTTCTCCAATGGTACCAACCGGGCCTTGGGACAGATCGCCTTGGCCAGCTTTTCCAATCAGGGAGGGCTGGAAAAAGCGGGAAATAACAATTTTTTGGTATCCAATAACTCCGGTACCGCTAATATCGGCCCTTCGGGGATCGCGGGAAAAGGTAAAATTATAGCCGGAACCCTGGAAATGTCCAATGTGGACCTCTCCGAACAGTTTGTGGATATGATCGTGACCCAGCGGGGATTCCAGGCAAATTCCCGGACCATTCAGACTGCGGATCAGTTATTGCAGGAAGTGTTAACCCTGAAGAGATAGGAGGCGGTAGTGGGGGGCAGGCGGTGAAATAGGGAGGTTTTCCTCCTTTCTTACTCCCCGTCCCTTATTCTTCACTAAAAAATGATAAAAGTAACCCGGCTTGATGGAAAAGAATATTTTATAAATCCTCATCAAATCGAATCAATCGAAGTCCATCCCGATACGACCCTGCTCATGTTGTCGGGTAAGCATGTTATAGTACGTGAACAGGTTTCCGAGGTTCTTGAAAGCATTATCGCGTACCGCCGGCAAATCGGCGCTTTTAAGAATGAGGAGTAGTAAAAATGGATTTATCAACAATCATAGGTCTAGTCGGTTGTTTCGGCATGGTGGCTTTGGGAATTATCACCGGGGGAACCGGTCTTTTAACCTTTGTGGATATTCCCTCGGTATTGATCGTTGTTTTGGGATCCTATTTTGGCCTTTTTACTTTCAGCAGCATCCCCAATGCCCTGGGTATTTTCGGTACTATAAACCTTACCTTTAAAGTTCCCAATTTTAACGAAAAGGGGCTGATTACCAAGCTCATGTCCATGTCGGAAAAGGCCCGCCGGGAGGGCCTTTTGGCTTTGGAAGAGGAATTGGAAGATCTGGATGATGATTTTATAAAAAAGGGAATGCGCCTTGTGGTGGACGGCGTGGATGCGGAAATTATCAGGGCCCTCATGGAGACGGAGGTTAACCAGATGCAGGAACGGCATGCGTCGAAGATCTCGTCGGTCAATATGTGGGCTACCCTGGCCCCGGGGCTTGGAATGCTGGGGACCGTTATCGGTCTTATCGGTATGTTAAAGAACCTGGAAGACAAAAGCGCCCTGGGCCCCAATATGGCGGTCGCCCTGATCACCACCCTTTACGGATCCATGATGGCAAACCTGATGATGATCCCCTGGGGGGGAAAACTCAAAGCCAATGACGCCCGGGAAGCCATGGTTAAGGAAATGGAGATTGAAGGGATCCTGTCCATCCAGGCAGGGGACAATCCCCGGATCCTGGCGATGAAACTCCTCTCCTACCTCACCCCCGCGGATCGTAAGTCCGTGGAAGCGGAAGTTCTTAAGGACTAGGTATGGCCAAAAAAAAGAAATCCGATTCCGGTGGCGCCGGAGGCGAATGGATCGTAACCTACTCGGACATGGTTACCCTTATGCTCTGTTTTTTCGTAGCCCTCTTTAACCCCGATGATATGGACCCCTCCCAATTGGCGGCGATGATTTCCTCCCTGAATAATATCGGGATGGGCGCTTCCACCGGGGGTAATACCCTCTCCCTGGGTAAAAGCGCTGATTTAGGAAACACCATCATGTCCCTCCCCGCCCAGGATCGGGGCCGTACCCTGGGAACGGCCCTCCGCCGGGCTACCAGCCTCTTTACCCCGGAGATCCGGTCAAACAAGGTCAAGGTTACCCAGGATGAGCGGGGATTGGTAATAAGTCTTGCTTCAGATGCTTTTTTTGGCCCTGCCAGCGCGGTAATTAATGTGGAAGAAACCCGGGATATTCTGCTCCGCCTGGGGACGCTCCTGGAATCCAACGAGGTCCAGGGCAGAAAATTCAGAATCGAGGGGCATACCGACTCGGAGGACACCGATCCGAACGGTCCCTGGCCGTCCAATTGGGAACTTTCCACCGCCCGATCCCTCGCGGTTCTCCATTACCTTACCGATATCGGGGTCGATGAGAACCGTTTCCAGGTGGCGGGATTCGCCGATACCATGCCCATAAGCCGGGACGATACCCCCGAAGGTATGGCCTATAACCGGCGGGTGGATGTGATCATTCTTGACGACGGACATTTGTAAGAACGGGGCCCGTCAGCCTTCTTCGTTTTGCTTGCGGTGTAACAGGGCTATGGCCAGATCCACCTCCGCCAGGGTGGTTCCCAGCCGGGACGCAATAAGCTCCGATGAAAGGCCCGTCCCGGCGAGCTTTTTTACCTGTTCGGCAAAGGACGGGGGTTTGGGCTGAATAGCTATGGGGGACCGGATAAAGCGGGGCATTCCCGGCTGTTGGCCTTTCCCATTCCGGTCAGGTTCTCGAGCTTCCGGGATTATCTCCGGGGCTTCGGGGGATGGTCGGTTTAGCGCCGTTTCGGCTCCTGTTTTTTCCGGGGGGCTCTCCCGTGTGCCGGAAGCCCGGGCTTCCCCGGTAGTTAAAACGGACCGTTTCAGTCCCAACTCGGCATAAGCCGCCTCCTGTTTTTTTTCCCGGTTTACCTCCCGGTTATAGACGGCTATCCGCCGATCCACGTCTTCCAGAAGGGTTCGCAAGGTTTTTATACGCTCCCCCACCAGAGCGGCGTCCCGGTCGGTGATGGCATCGATCTCGGCGATGAGCTTATCCGCCTCTTCCCGAAATTCCCCCAGGATCCGTTCCGGTCCGGTTCTACGCCGGAGATAGGCACGAAAAAATACAAAAGAAAATCCGCACAGGATCAAACTGATCGATGAAAAAAGAAGGGATAGATACATGGATTCTCCGCTTTCATCCGCTTACATCGATATTTCTTCCCAGATCCGGATCCCGAAACACCAGGGGCTCTCCCGGCTGTTCATCTTCGGGGTTTTCATCCTTTCCCTCCCGGCCCTGCTTTTCTTCGCCGGCATTTTTCCGGGGAGCTCTGTCCCTGATCGTTTCGGCGCCTTCTCCGGTATCCTGGTATTCATTTACCGACTGAATCCGCTGGTCGGTTTTTCGCTGAATTTGATCCCCCTGCAGGGCCTGTTGTATTTGCAGTCCCTCCTTTTGGGCGGCCTGATTTTTACCGACCTTGTCCAATTGCGTAAACAGGGTTTGCAGGTCAATAGGCTGAATAGCCATCGTCACCTCGACTTATTTTTTCTTCCGATTCCTCATATTTGATTACCCGTATCAGCCCGTTTTCAAGGATAAAGGTTACCGCCTTGTATTCATTCCGCACCTCCTCTTTGACATCCCGGATAATAATCTTGACCCCGGGATATACCTTGGAGGAAGCGGAAATCCGCCCCCGGCTTTTTATACCGTTAAGAATTTCCTGAACTTCATCGATATCCTCGTTAATTTTACGCAGTTCCCCCATAAGCTCGTTCCGCTTATCCATCAATTCCTTCATGAAAGTCTCTTTATCGTCGGGCAGGGACTTACGTTGTTTTTTAATATTGATAAGGGTTTGCAGATTAAGCCGTACTTCCTCAAGCTGCTTTACCAGGGCTTCCTTATTTTCCGTAAATGACCCCAGTTTTTCTTTATGTTTAGGATCAAACCCTACTTCGCAGATAGTCTCGGTACCGCTGGTAGGACTCCCCAGGGTTTGCGCGATAATCTCGTCGGTGGCCCTGAGCCGCCCCCCCACAATATGAGCCCGTTTTCCCTGGCAGGCGATCCGTTTGTAGGCGTCAACCTGGGAATTGATAATCCCATCGGAAGCGATTACCATATTTCCCGCTTCAACGCTGGTATTCTCAATAAACCGGGCCCAAAGGGAACGTCCCGTCCGCACGGTGCCGGTACCTTTACCGGTAATGCCCTGGTGAACGATGATATCCCCCTCCGCATCCAGTTCTGCCTTTTCCACCGTACCGTGGATCTCAATGTTCCCCGCCGCCTTAACGGAAAATCCGGCATCTACATTACCGGTCACCACGACCGTCCCCAGGAAAATAATGTTTCCGGTTTTAATATCCACATTCCCCTTGACGGTATATATGGGCTCCACGTTTATCTTATTGTTTACCACCACCACCTGACCGTTTATATCGGCATAGATGGTGAGATCATCATCCCCCACATGAACGTTTTTTCCCAGCGGCATGGCTATGTCCCTCCCGTTGATTGCGGGGAGTACCTTACCGCTGACGGTCATCCCCGGGCTTCCCAATTCCGGGGGTATTTTTTTTGCCAGGGGCTGTCCTTCCACCACATTCTGAATGATGTGGAGATCCTTAAAATCCACCTGCCCGTTGAATCCTTCCCGAAGGCGCACTTTAGTCTGATCCGCCTCAAAATTATACTGAATATAGGCGTCCCGGCCGCTGCTTGGTTTAGTCCCTTCGGCCACGAGAATATTCTCCTTATATACCGGCCGGTCCGCAAAGTTCCGGATAAAATCTTCTTTAACTCCATGCACAATGTGGTTGTTTCGCAGAAAGCTTAAGATGGTTTCTGCGGGAAGATCACAGCCCCCCAAGCCGGGAGGAGTTATATTAATGTAGGCTTTCATTCCCATATCAGAAACATCCACACTGAGATAGGCATCATTCATGGGATTATTTTCAAAATTCCCTATCTTGACAAAGACCTCCTCGGCTTTTTTGACGGTTTCGGATAGCAGGGGTATATCAACATCCTTGACCACCCGGCGCTTCAGAAGCTCCATAACAAAGGCTTCGGTGATCTTTTTCCCCTTTCCCATGGGAGGCACCACCTTGAGAAAGGCCCCTTCCGGGTAAAAATGAACAAAGGCATCGCCGTCTTTATCCGCGACAATCGGGACTTCATCTATGACTTTTTCTTCTTCCACAGAATCCGGTTCCGTTTCTTTTTTAGCCAGTACCCGTTCATAGGCCCGGATCTTCCAGTCTTTTTGCCCTTTACCCAGGATCCCCGGGAAGCCCCGGTCAATAACTTCGTACTCCAACCGCCGTATGGGAAGATTGAGAAGAACCGCCGCTTCGGACACCGCCTTTTCCAAGGTAGAACCGGTAACGTCAATGGTTCGTATAATCCGATCTTGTTCCAGGCTTTCCTTCATGATTTGCTGAAGCTGGACAAAATCGACCATAAATTCCCCCCGGATAGGACTCCTACATAATACCCTTACGGATATTGGTCAACTTAGCCCGGAGCCGGAGTATGGCCTTGGTATGCAGCTGGGATACCCGGGACTCGGTTACCTCCAATACCTGACCGATTTCTTTAAGGGTAAGTTCCTCATAATAATAAAGGACCAGGATCTTTTTTTCTTTGTCGGGCAATTCCTGAATGGCCTCTACGATAACCCGGCGGATCTCCTCTTTTTCTACGATCACATCAGGGTTCATGCTGGAAGGCGATTCAATACTGTCCCCTATGGAGACTTTATCATTTTCATCCCCGGAAAACCATACATCATTGAGAGAAAGTATGGAAGTTCCTGAAATTTTCATAATGGTTTTAAGATATTCGGCTTCACTCATCCCCAGGGCCACGGCTATTTCCTGATCCGAGGCGGTTCTTCCCAATTGGGCCTCCAAGGCCCCAATGGTTTCCTCCACTTCCTTGGTTTTTTGACGCACCGACCGGGGAACCCAATCTATGGATCGCAGTTCATCAAAAATAGCTCCCCGGATTCGGGTTACCGCATAGGTTTTAAATTTAACATTTTTTTCGGGATCAAATTTATCAATGGCATCCATAAGGCCAAAAGCACCGTAGCCCACAAGATCGTCAAATTCAACATTGGCAGGCATACCTATCGCGACTTTGCCGGCGACATATTTTACTAATGGGGCATATTGTCGGATAAAAAGTTCCCGAATTTCCGGGTCCCGGGTTTTTCGGTACGCTACCCAAAGTTCCTCCTCTGTTTTTTGTTCAGGAGAACGGTGGGCTGTATTGTTTCTGAGGACATTCCCCATATAATATCCTTTCTACTCCCTTTTTAATATGGTTTGTATCGCAGATGCCATATCATGGGTACTAAAATCACCATCCAGAACATCGGAGCTACTTCCCGCCGTTTTTTTTTCAGCCAAACTATCGGGGGATATTATAAACTCCGATAATTCCTCGTCATCCTGCCGGTTCCCACCCGGTGAAAACACCGCGGATAGACTTTCCAAATCGGGAAGTTCTTCCGCAAGACCGGAAGAATCCACCGGCAACACCAACTCCGCCCCCGGAGTTGGTGTTGAGGGATTTTCATCCATATTCCCCTCATTAGTATATTCAATATTATCCTTTTGATCCAGCCCCGAAGGATTTTCAAATGTGGATGCTTCGGCAGTCCCAGAGGTATATTCCCCCACATCCGCATTCGGGATCTCGTCTTCGGAATTATCTTCAAGAGAAATATCCACCACAGAGCCGGTTTGCTCTTTATCTTCATCATCATTTTCGG
Source organism: Spirochaetaceae bacterium (assembly GCA_031275595.1). The sequence continues at coordinate 21,029 of JAISOO010000119.1, forward strand.
GACCGGTCAGCAATTCCGGTAAAAAACGAAGGATAAGCCAATAGCCCCCTCCGGACAAAAGAAAAAATACCGCGGCAAAAACAAACGCCCGGGCTATGGCAAGAATTCCCGCCCCGCTGATAAGGCCGATGAATAGGGAGAAAACAAAGGCTATCCCCGCGGCAATACCGCTTAGTTTAAAATTCATCCTACCTCCCGCTCAAAAGACTGAAAAAGAGGCCCCATGGGGGTGTATCCTCAAAAACGGCCAAATAACCGCTTGAACATGGTTTTGAATCCCCCTCCCTCCCGGGGCTCGCTTTTCTCCATCCTCCCCACGATGTGCTGGACACATAAAGAGGCCCGGCACTTCGGATCAACCACCATAAAGGGCCGTTGGCGCAGTACCGCGTGGGAAACAGCCGGATCATCATAAATAAACCCCAAATATTCCACCTTGAGGTTCAAAAACTGCCCCGCGATACTCGTCATCCGGTCGGCAACCTTTTTTGCTTCCACCACGGATTTCACCCGGTTTACTACCAGTTTAAGCCCCATATTCAAGTTGTCAATTTCGGTGGCGATTATTTTGATAATACCATAGGCATCGGTAATAGCGGTAGGTTCCGGGGTCGTGATGATCACCGCATCATCGGCGGCGGCGATAAAGTCCAATACATTACTGGAAACTCCGGCGCTGGTATCAATGATAATAATGTCGGCATTGGAGAGGGTATCCAGCTCGTTGATAAAATTCTGCCGTTCAATTTCATTGAGATTGGCTATTTTAGAAAAACCCGATGCCCCGGCCACGATGGAAATACCGTATTCGGTCTCCAATAGGATTTCTTTCATGGTTTTTTGTTTGCGGATCACATGATACAAGTTGAATTTGGGGACCATGTTCAACATCACATTGACATTGGCCAGCCCCAAATCCGCATCCATAACCACCACTTTTTTTCCCAGCCGGGCGTAGGCCAGGGCCATGTTTACCGACATATTGGTTTTTCCTACCCCCCCCTTACCGCTGGTAATAGTGATAATACGGGTTTTTTTGGTGTCCTTTGCCTGGGACGGTTTTCCCTGGACGCTGCTTCTGTTCCGCATCATTTCCCGCAAGCGTTCTGCCTGATCTTCCATCATTATCTCCAACTTCATTCAATATGGGGGAACCGTTTTTCAATTTTATCCCGGTTTATCTTAAATTCTTCCAGGTTGATCAAAAACGGAATCACTCCGGCTTTATGCATATCATCGGGAACATGCTGACCATCGGTAATATACGAAATGGATTTTCCCTTATCCGCCAGGGCGCTGATTACATTCCCTACCCGGATGGTTTCGTCCAATTTAGTGATGATCACCGACCGGTAATTAAAGGGCTCAAACTGCTGGAGAATTTCCCGCAGGTCACTGTATTTTGTGGGAGCCGCCACGGCAAGGTGTACTTCGGCGGTGGAACCACAACCTGAGAGCATCTGCTTCATTTCGGCGATTTCCACCGAATCCCGGGGATTTTTCCCGATGGTATCTACCAGAATCAAATCAACCTCCTCCGAATAGAGGGCGATGGTCTTTTTTAGATCTCCGTAATTATCCACGCACGAAACGGGGATATCCATGATATCTCCATAGGTTTCAACCTGGAGTTTAGCGCCGATCCGGTAATTATCAATGGTGATCATCCGGACCGAAAGGGGGTGGTTTTCCTTATTCCCCGGTCCGAAAATCGCCGCCAATTTGGCGATGGTGGTAGTTTTGCCGACCCCGGTGGGACCTACCAGGATCATGATCCTGGGCCGTTTTTTGGGAGGGTCCGGTTTAAAAATATCTATGCTTTCTCCTATCCACTCCACCACCTGGTCCTGTACCTGATCGTAATCGTTTAATATTTCCAGGGGAAATTCTTTTTTCATCCGGTCCAGGATATTTCTGCTGTAGCCCGGGGAAAAATCATTGAGATCAAGAATTTCTCCGATCCGGGTCAGGGTGGAGTGTTCTTCTCCCGGGGGGGTATTGAGCTTTTTCTTTAAGTTCAACACCTCATTGAGGATCGTCTGCTGGATGAGGTCGGTTTTTTCCTGATCCGCCTTGTCCGTTCGGGAAGCCGCGGCAAGGACTTTTTCCTTCTCTTTTTGAAAATCCAAGGGTTGGGAAGATACCTGTCCGGCGGCGGTATAGGGGGTATAATCCCTGGGGATTATACCGGTCATTTCCACGCCCTCTTTGGTAAAAAAACCAAACACCCCTCCGATGCGGATGGATTTTTGCATCATTACCCGGGCCCGGTCTCCATATTTCATCCGAATCTTTTGACGGCACTCGTCCTCGGTCAGCCCTTGTTCAGTAAAATAATTCATATTTATTTAATCCTCCAGCTTTATTTCCCCTACCACCTCGACGGTTATTTCCGAAGCGATTTCCGGCACCGAAAGAACCGCCAGGGTCGGTAATTCCCGATCCAACGAAGATTTTACCAAAAACCGGGCCGCTTCAGAACAGAGGAGCACCGGCAGCCAGCCCCGCTCCTCCACCACGGCGATAGAGCGGGTCAGGGCCTTTATCCAGGACCTTTGCAGCCCCGGCTCCAGGGCGGACACTGCCCCCGAAGAAGTTTGAACCTGGCTGTCGATAATCTTTTTTTCCAGGGACTGTTCTATGGTTAATACCCGGAGTTTCCGTTCATCATCCGCGTATTGGAGGCACAATTCCCGCCCCAGGGCCTGCCGGGCCTTTTCAATGAGGAACTGGATATCCTTGGTAACAGGCCCGTAATCGGCCAGGGTTTCCAGGATGGCCACCATGTTTCGGATGGACACCCGTTCCCGGAGCAGTCCCTGGAGAACCTTCTGGATTCCCCCCAGGGAGAGGGCTTTTTGAGCCTCCTCAACCACCGCGGGATAATCCTTTTTTAGGGTCTCAAGAATGGACTGAACATCCTGACGGCCCAGGATCTCCTGGGCATGACGTTTGATAATTTCCGTTAAGTGGGTAGCTATGATAGAAGAAGAATCCACCACCGTATACCCCGCCCGTTCCGCGTCACTCCGTTTATCCTCGTTTACCCACAGGGCGGGCAGCCCAAAGGCGGGGTCCGTTGTTTTTTCACCGGGTAATTCATCCTTTACCCCCCCGGGGTTGATACAGAGGTAATACCCCATCCGGATTTTCCCCCGGCCCACATCGGCGCCCTTGATCTTAAAGCAATACTCCGAGGGTTCCAGGCGCATATTATCGATGATCCTGATCCGGGGAATGACGAGCCCCAAATCCAGGGCCGACTCCCGGCGGATCCGCTGGATCCGCTCCAGAAGTTCCGCCCCCTTATCCCGATCCACCAGGGGGATAAGACCGTATCCCAATTCCAGGGACAGAGGATCCAGGGGCACGACCGGAGACATTTCCCCGGTTTCGTCCTTGGTTTTTTTTGCTTCCGAATTTTTTTGACTGGCCGCCGCTTCTTCTCTGACCTTCCTCCGGCTCAGCCGGTAGGCGAGGAAGGCCAGCGCCAGGGCCAGCGGGACCAGCACATACCAGGGAAAACCCGGAAGCAGGGCAAAACCCCCAAGGACTACCGCGCCGATCCAGTAAATCCGGCTGTCCCGGGAGAACTGGGTGGAGGCGTCCTCCCCAAAGGTGCCGTCGGATACGGAACGGGTGACGATGATACCCGTGGCGGTGGAAATCAACAGGGCAGGAAACTGGGAGAGGAGGCCGTCTCCAATGGAAAAGGCTACGTAGGTCCCTACCGCCGCGGAGATAGACTCCCCATGGAAGACCGAACCGATGATGATCCCCCCCAGGATATTTACCGCGGTGATCAGGATCCCCACCTTAACGTTACCGGATACGAATTTGCTGGAACCGTCCATGGCCCCGTAAAAATCCACCTCCCGCTGGAGATCGTTTTTTCGGACAATGGATTCTTCCTCGGTAACGGCCCCGGAGTTGTACTCCGCCTCAATAGCCATCTGTTTCCCCGGCATGGCGTCCAGGGCAAACCGGGCGGCAACTTCGGCTATGCGGGTTGCCCCCTTGGTGATCACCACCGCCTGTACCGCGATAATCACGATGAAGATGATAAACCCCACCACGAGGCCCTCGGTTCCCCCTGAACCCACCACGAAGCTGGAGAAAGCCCGGATCATACGGCCGTCAAAGGCCGCCCCTTTGGTGAGGATCAGCCGGGTAGAAGAAACGTTTAAGGCCAGGCCGAAGACAGTGATCACCAGAAGCAGGGTGGGGAAAACACTAAAATCCGTGGCTTTTTTAGTGTAAAGTACGATGAGGAGAATGAGCAGGGAAAGGACCAGATTCATGGCCATAAGGGCATCCAACAGTACCGTAGGCAGGGGGATAATGAGCATTATCACCACCGCCACTACCCCGATCGCTATGAACAGATCGGTCCTGTCCCTGAATAAGCTGCCCGCGATAATCCTTCCCGCATCCGACATATTCTCTAACGCTCCTCCTGCCTAAACGCCGCCGGGGTTATCACGCCCCCAAATCCTCGGCCCGGCGGCGTTCCTGATTGATCCGCTGTACCCCGGCCAAAATAATGGCGATGGCTTCATAATACTGCTCCGGGATAAAATCCCCGACTTCCAATTCCGCGTACAGGGCCCGGGCCAGGGGTTTATGTTCCACCAGGGGAACGGAATTTTCTTTCGCGATCTCCCGAATCCGAAACGCCGCCTCGTCGGCGCCCTTGGCGCTGACCTGGGGGGCGGTCCCCCGTTCCGGATGGTATTCCAGGGCGACCGCATAGTGGGTCGGGTTGGTGATCACCACGTCCGCCTTGGGTACGTTAATCAGCATGTTCCGGGTCATAATCTCCCGCATCCGCTGACGAAGACGGCTTTTAATCTGGGGGTCTCCTTCGTACATCTTCCGCTCTTCCTTGACCTCCTCTTTAGTCATCTTGAGGGACTCCCGGTACTGCCAGCGCTGAAACATAAAATCCGGAATGGACAACACCAAAAGGAGAAGGGCCGAAACAATCAGCATCCGCGCGGCCAGGGAAGCGATAAGGCGTACCGCCTGCCAAAGCTCCGCGGTTTGCAAATTTGCCAGCCCCCGTATTTCGGAACGGATAATAAAAAAGGCCACCATTCCGATAATCAACATTTTAATAATGGATTTGGTAAAATTAAAAAGCCCTTCCATTGAAAAAAGGGTTCGCTGAAAATACCGGCCAAACCGGGGAATTATTTTTGAAAAATTGGGAACCAGGGGTTTAAGGGTGAAAAGCGGCCCGGTCTGCACCAAATTGGCAAAAACCGCCGCCGCTACGGATACCGCCGCGATGGGCAGAGCCAGGCGCGTGAAATAGGAAAAAAAGGCCCCGGCGATGATCCCGTCTTTGGCGGGGTCCAGTTCCGTCGCCCGGGAAAAGAAAAACCGGATCATTTCCACGCAGGTCCGAAGCATCAAAGGGGCGAGGAAGAGGATGGCCAAGGCGGGGAGGAGGAGGATCAAGGCCCCGGTAAGTTCTTGGCTCTTGGCGACCCGGCCCTCTTCCCGGGCCTTGCGGATCTTGTATTCCGAAGGTTCCTCGGTACGGCCCTCATCTTCCGCGGCAAACCATTGAAGGTCCATGGCCGCCGCCAGGGCCCGGGCGGCGGTTCCCTCAGACCGCATCCATACCCATTCCTCCGGAACGAACCCCCGGCCTTTTCTCCGGTATGCCCTCATGACGTACCGCCTATGGGAGTGCCGATCCGGATGTAGAGGGTTTCGAGCGCCGTAAATCCCGATTCCACCACCCGGCTAAAGGCATCCACCATAAAGGGCATAGTAACCAGGATAAGGATAAAAGCGATGGTGATTGATATGGGGAAGCCCTCGGTAAGGATATTGATCTGGGGGGCCGCTTTAGAGATAAGCCCCGTGGAAAGGGTGGTAAGGAAAAGGGTTCCCAGGATGGGTATGGATATGACCATGGCGTCTAAAAAAAGCCGGGAAAGCCCCGCGAGGAGCATCCCCAAGACCGCCTCCCGGCCGCTGACCAGGGACATGATGCTCACCGACTGGATAGATCGCCAAAATCCCCCGAGGAACAGTTCCCCGAATCCCCCCATAGAGAGGAATACCAGCATAGCCACCAGGTTAAGGTACTGGCCCATCAGGGGATTTTCTATTTGCGAAAGGGGGTCAAAGGTTTCCGAAGCGCCGAACCCCATCTGGAGGGAAAAAAACTGACCCGCGGTGGAAAAGGCGGAAAATATGATGGTCATAAAGAAACCGATAATGATACCGATAATCCCTTCCCCGATAACCAAAAACACAAAACTCAGGCCGAAGGGCGGTATCTCCCAGCTGCTTACCAGGGCTGAGGGAAAGGCCGCATAAGCGGCGAATCCCGCCAGGGCAATCCGGACAACCTGGGGATTTGTATCGGAAGAGAGGAGGGGGGCGGTTTCGATCATAGCCAAAGCCCTGACGGCGATTAAAAGAAAAGCCGGGGCCGCCCGTAAAATTTCATCAATTACCGATCGTTCCATACTTTACCTTTTGCTACCGCGCCATGGACGGAATCATCCTGAAAAGTTGCACCGTATAATCCCCCAGGGATGAAAACATCCATCCCCCCAGGAATCCTAAAACCAGGAGAATAATCACCACCTTGGGGACAAAGGTCAGGGTCTGCTCCTGGATGGAAGTCGTAGCCTGGAGGATAGCCACCACCAGCCCTACCACCAAAGCGGATAACAGGAGGGGCGCCGCCAACAGAAGCACCTCTAAAATTCCCCTCTGGAGGAGGGCGGTAATATCCCCGATACTCATTCTTTACCTTACACAAAGGAACGGACAATCTGGTCCGTCAAGAGTCCCCAACCGTCTACCAAAATAAAAAGAATTAATTTGAAGGGCATGGAGATCATCACCGGGGGAAGCATGATCATCCCCATGGACATAAGGGCGCTGGCTACCACCATATCAATAACAATAAAGGGAATAAAGAGGAGGATCCCTATCTTAAAGGCCACGGTTAACTCATTGAGGATAAAGGCAGGGATCAACACATAGGTGGGAACATCCGCCAGGGTGTTAGGCCGGTCCAAGCCCCGCATGGCCATAAAAAGCCGGATATTATCGGGATTTCCCCGCATCTGCCGGTACATGAAGAGCCGTAAGGGGCCTTCCGCCTCCCGATAGGCCTCCTCCACGGAAATGGTCCCCTCCCCCAGAGGCCGGAAGGAATTATTGTAGATCGTATCAAGGGTAGGCCACATAATAAAAATGGTCAAAAACAGGGATATCCCCAGGAGCACCTGATTGGGGGGAACCTGCTGGAGGGAAAGGGCCCGTTTGATAAAGTCCAGCACAATGGAGATCCGGAGAAAACTGGTCATCAGGATGATGATACTCGGCGCCAGAGACAGGATTGTGATCAAGAGGAGAAGTTGGATGGAAAAAGCCACCTCCCGGCCCGATTCAGGGTTCCTGATAGTCAAATCAATGAAGGGGATCACCGGATCCGCCGGTGGAGTGGGGATATCCATGGTCCCTTGGGTGGACATATCCGGAAAGGGTAAGGTTTGGGCCCCTGTAGGGAGGGGGGTAAGGAGGAGCAGAAAAAACAACGCCCCCGCCGGAACAAAGAAACGGACCGTCTTCATAAGCCCCGCAGCCTTTCCCGCCTTTTCCGTACATTTTCCGGGGATGGGCCGGGACTGTCCCCGGTTCCTCCGCCAAAGCGGCGCAGCAGGCTTCGAAAATCCGGGAATTTTCCCGTTTCGGTTGCTTTCCGGGAATCTTCCAACAGCATGGCATCCACCGTTTCCTTATCCCCTATCTCGGCGATCAGGGAAACCTCTCCATCACTGGCTCCCACGAGCCATGCCTGTTTTGGACCTACGGAAACCACATGCAAAAAACGGTTGGAACCTAAATGGGCGGTGGCCAGTACCTTGAGATAGGGGTTTAAAGCTTCCTGGGGACGGGAAATCCGCTTTAAAAAACCCTTGAGAAGAAAAACGGCAATATAGATAAGCACCGCCACCAGGGCAAGGACCGCCACCATCCGCAGGATGGTAGGAAAAGCCGATACCTCCCCTTCCGGAAAAATCTCCGGGGGAGCATCATCGAGGGATAAGGCTTCTTCCGATACCGGCGGAATAGGAATATCCCCGGTATTCCCCGAAGCTTGTTTTTCTACCTCACTGACATCCGGAACTTGCGCGGATAATAAAGATACATCTCCGGCCCCTCCCCCAAAGATCAAGATTAGGGCGGCTATAAAAACACCTAAACGATTCAGTTTTTCCCCTCCCAAGTACAAACTGACCCCTCGAGTCTTAAATAACTATATCGAGAACCGGTTAATTTTAAAACCGGCTTTGGAAAAAGCGGTTGGTCCCACAAATAAAATCGGTCCGCTTTTCTAAATCTAAACTTGCGTGGGCCGGTTTCAAAACCGCTTGTTTTGTCATCGACTCCCGCGGTTTCCGGAGCTGAAAGCCCTTGGCGCGAGCCTTACGAAACTACCTTTTCTACGGCCGCTTAAAACAAGCTTTATCAAATCTTCAACAAAACGTGTTTTTTTAAATCATGGTCCTCCGGGCCCTTGGATTTTAAAGCAATATCATACTAAGATTAACCCTCTTTTTCTTCTAATTCTACCCCATTTCATTCATTCTTTCCATAGGGGAAACAATTTCCGTGACCCGAACTCCGAAGTTTTCATCAATTACCACCACTTCGCCCTTGGCAATGAGTTTATGGTTCACCAATATATCCACCGGTTCACCGGCAAGTTTATCCAGTTCTATGATGGTTCCTTCCCCCATCCCCAGGATTTCCTTGATAAGCTTCCTCGTACGGCCCAATTCCACGGTCATCTCCATAAAGACATCCATGATAAGGCCGATATTCCCCTGTTCCTGATTGGTGGCCTGGGGTACCAAACTGGGAAACTGGACCTGCTGGACATTGGTGGGTTGCCCCATCATCCCCCCCATATTAGACATTGCTCCACCCATCGGCATACCCCCTATCATTCCCATATTCGACATATCCATACCGCCGCCAAACAAACCCGCTCCCCCTCCGTTTGGCGCCGCCGGAGCGGCGCCGGCATTCAACGCCCTGACTATATCCCCGGAAACACTGGGACCGAAAATCTCCCAAATTTGGTGGGTTTTTCCATCCCCCAGACCAAGTTGATAGGTGGCGGTGGTAAAATTGTCCCCCGGAAGGGCGGCCGTTGCCTTGGGTATATTGGCCGCTTCCGGCGGGGTAGATGCGATGGATTTATTTCCTGTTTTTTGGGTGAGGGCGGTAATCTGGGTCCCCACCAGCTGGGAAATAACCTCTCCGATCACCGACATGGTCATCGCGTCCAGGGTAATATTTTCTTCTTTATTCATGAGGCTGGCGATACTTTTGGCGGTATCCTCGGACAATAAAAACATATGCTCCCCGGGAAAGCCGGAGGTAAAATCCGCTTTGACCGCCGTAACCATATCGGGAAGCTGCCGGAGAAAGTCGTCCCGGGTGGTGGATTCAATCTGGGGCCCCTTAAGGGAAACCTCTGAACCGGTCATCATGGAAAGATTGGAAGATTGGGCGTCTACGGTGGTAGTAAGAAAATTTTGCAGTATCCGGCGCTCCTCATCGGATACGGCCGGTTTGGTGGAAGCCGCGGTGCCGGAGGAGCCAAGACCGCCGCCGGAGGAATCTACCCCCGCCAACAGGGCATCTATTTCATCCTGTGAAAGAGCGCCGTCGCTCATAATATTTCCTCCCCTTCAGACGCAAGCTCTTCAAATTCTTCCTGCTCAAGCTCCGCTGTTTTCTTTAAAATCTGTACGGCCATTTTTTTGCCGATGACCCCGGGCCGGCAGAGGAATTTTTTCTTGCTGCCGATATTGAGGGAAAAGGTATCCCCCACCCGGACGTTATAGAGCCGTATCACATCCCCTACCCTAAGGGAAAGCACGTCCCGAACGGGAATCTGTATCTTTCCAATCTCCGCTACTACATTAACATCGACGGTTGCGAGTTTTTCCTTAAGCACGTTGAGGTTTTCCGTGGTTGTCCCCCGGCGTACCGAAGAATACCAGAACTGGGCGGAAAGTTTTCCGATGATGGGCTCGATGGTTAGGTAGGGTATGCAAAAATTCATCATCCCCTCCACATCCCCCACCTTGGTCTCCAGGGTTACGAGGACTACCATTTCCGTGGGGGGCACAATCTGGGCAAATTGGGGATTCGTATCTATCTGCCCAAGCCGGGGCCGGAGGTCGATTACCGTGGCCCAGGCTTCCCGCATATTCCCCAGGATCCTGACGATGATCCCTTCCATAACCGACTGTTCTATGTCGGTAAGCTCATGCTGGGCCTTGGTACCCTCTCCGGTTCCGCCGAAAAGGCGGTCGATAATGGAAAAGGTCACCGCCGGATCGATTTCCAGGATGGCGTTTCCTTTTAAGGGATCCATATTGATAATCGCCAGGGTAGTTGGGGTAGGGATGGACCGGATAAACTCTTCATAGGTGAGCTGATCCACCGATGCCACATGGACATGGACCATGCTGCGGAGGTTGGCGGAAAGGCTCGTGGTGGTTAACCGGGCAAAGGTCTCGTGCATGATCGAGACCGTACGGATCTGTTCCTTGGAAAATTTATCGGGCCGCTTAAAATCGTAAATTTTGATCTTACGGGTATCCGCCGCGGGCCTAAAATCCTCAGGCTCCGTTTCTCCGGCGTTTATCGCGGTGAGTAGCTGATCAATCTCATCCTGGGACAGAACTTCTGTCATTTCCCTTCCCTGGAGTTTCCAATGAAAACTCCGAAGGCGAAAATCAAAGATTTTCGCCCAAACTTCTCAGATGAAAACCAAAGGGTTATCACATTTCCATCACATCCAACTGATTAAACAGAATCATTCGAGCTTTGGCCGTGTCAAGTACCCTGGTATTTAAATACTCGATAATTTCCTGTTTTAACTGGGTTTCGTTTTCGGGCTGAAGTTCCACAGCGTATTTACTGCTGAAAAAACTCCGCACGAAATCCCGGAGTTGATAAAGCCGGCTGGTCAATTCTGTGGCAGCCGCATTATTATTCAAATCATACCCGATAACCATATCTATTACCACTGCGTTGGGGGTCAGATCCCTGGTACGGGTTCGGACTACCCCTATGGCGGTAAACATGGTATACTCCGGCCGCTTTCCTATATAGGGGGAGGTCGGATCATCAACTACCGTCTGGGATTTACCCCCCCCGCCCAGAATATTAACGGTAATAACCACCACGGTTACGATAAAGATAAGCGCCCCCAGCCCGATAGCTATGAATTTGAGTAAATTCGGCAATAACGCAGCCAAGCCGGAAGACTTCTTAGCGGAACTCTGCGTCCCGGCGGACTCATCACCGCCAAGATCAAGATCATCACTATCCGACATGTCCTAGTACCTCCGCTTTATCGGGCTATAAGAGTCCCTTATTCTAATAGTACACAAAAATTTCATTCTATGCAAATCCATTTTAAGAGTCTTTAATAACTTCGGCGTATCCCGGGGAGTTTTTTAGTTTTTCTTACGCCAAGATCCGGGCTTGAGGGTCAAAAAGGTCATACCGGCCCCCATGCCATTGCCGGATATGTTTTTTCGCGGGGCTGTTTCAAAACCAACCGGGAAACAACGGTATGTCCTATTAGGGAACCTCTCAAAACCTCGGTTGGATTCCCTGATATTCCCTCTTGACAGAATTCTGTTTCGAGTACAAAATCAAAACAAGGGAGGGTTTTTGAAATTATTTTTAACAGTGACTGTTTCAAGACACCGGATTTTGGAACCGGTTCAGTAATCTTAGATTTACCAAAAAATGGATTTCAACGCTCTTTTTTTAAAGCCGGTTTCAAAAAGGCTTGTGCGGGAGAACCGGTTTATATAAGAATAGTTTATCGGGGACAAAAATGAAGAAAATATTTGTTGTTTTGTTTTTGATGTTTTGTTTTTTTTCGTCCTGTATTACGGTGCCCAAAAGCCCTCCTAAGAAGATGTCATCGGGGGTTGCCACATACAATATGGAGGAACCCGGGTTAAGAGCCGCCCACGCGGAACTCGAATTTGATACCCGGGTACGGGTAACCAATTTGAACAATCAACAGGCCGTGATTGTTACTATTACCGAACGGATCCCGCTCGATTCCACCTGGATTATCCATATCGGCAAAATGGCGGGAGATAATATCGGGATGAGCAAAACCGATGTTACCCCCGTTAAAATCGAGATTTTAGGCCGCCCCAAACACCCCCGGTATCAACCGAAGATTTCTCTGCGGGAGGAGATTTCGGACATCACCGAATTGACGGACCCTCTGTTTTCGGCGGTGCCTTTTTTATAACACCAATTCGGTATAGCCGCAGCGGAGGTCCAGACCGGGAGTGAACCTCCCCGGACGGAACCCTCCCTGTAGGGGTGTCCGTGGATACAATACCCCATAGGCATTGGAGCCTAGCTGCACCCGGTGGTTCCTCCGCAGGTATCGCACTTCATACAGGTACCGTTTCTCACCAGGGTAAAGGAACCGCAGGCGGGGCAGGGGTCTCCCTCGTAACCCTTGATCCTGGCGTGGGCAATCCTCGCGGTTTCGGTTTCGCCGGCTTCCCTCCGGGGAGGGGCCGTTTTTTCCAGGTCCACGAGTCCCGGTCCACCGGTGTATCCCCCCTTATCCGGAACGGTCTCCGGAGGGATAAAGCCGGCGCCGGCCTTTCGGTGCTTATGCCGGGTCCGGTCGTTTTCCAATTCCTCCCCATCCCCCTTGGTCCCGGTGGCCAGGAGATCCTCCGGTTTGACCTGGGCCAGATCCGTACGTTTCAGATAACTGATGGCCAGGTCCCGGAAAATATAATCAATAACACTGGTGGCCATCTTCACATAGTCATGACCCTGAACCAGGCCGTTGGGTTCAAAACGGCTGAAGGTAAAGGCATCCACATACTCCTCCAGGGGAACCCCGTACTGGAGTCCCAGGGAAACGGCGATGGCGAAACTGTTGAGGAGGCTGCGGAAGGCGGCTCCCTCTTTATGCATATCCAGGAATATTTCCCCCAGCCGGCCCGAATTATATTCCCCGGTCCTGATAAAGATGGAATGTCCCCCTATTTTTGCCTTCTGGGTATATCCTGACCGGCGATTCGGCAGGGATTTCCGCCCTCCCCGGAGATGTCCCCCCTCAAGGGGCCCTTCCTGGGGGGGGGGAAGCTCCGGCTGTTCCAGGTCCCGTTGAAGTGCCAGGATGGTATCCGCCAGGGGATCCGTGCCCGGGGCAAAGGAAGAGAGGGGCTGGGACATCTTGGAACCGTCCCGGTAAAGGGCCACCGCCTTGAGGCCGCTTTTCCAGGCCGTCATATAAGCCCCCTTAACATCCTCGTAGTCCGCGCTGTTAGGCATATTGATGGTCTTGGAAATAGCCCCCGAGATGAAGGGCTGGACCGCGGCCATCATACCGATATGGGCCTGCCAGGATATGGAACGGCTGCCGTTTTTTCCCGAGGGGGTAGCGGTATCAAAAACCGGGAGGTGTTCCTTTGATAGATAGGGGGCTCCCTCCAGACCCATGGTACCGCAGGCATAATGCTCCGCCTCTTCAATATCTTTGCCGGAAAACCCCAGGTGTTTGAGGAGGCTGAATCCAGGAAGGGACCAGGTTGACTCCGGGACTTCGAGATTTTTTTCCACAAAATCCTTGCCCAGGACCCAGGGATTGAACACCCCTTCCAGATTTATGGCGGATTTGATTTCCTCCTCCGCTTTGGACAGAACCTCCGGCGTAAAACCTTGGGCAGCGAGGCTTTCCCGGGTTATTCCCGGGGTCCCTTCCAGGGTTTTCCGCCCCGTGGCATAGGCGATAATTTCATCAATTTCCTTTGGTCCGTATCCCAAGGCCTCCAGGGCAGGGGGTACCGATTGATTAATGATCTTAAAATATCCCCCTCCGGCGAGTTTTTTAAACTTGACCAGGGCAAAGTCCGGTTCTACCCCGGTGGTGTCGCAATCCATGAGGAGGCCTATGGTTCCCGTGGGGGCTATGGCGCTTACCTGGGCGTTTCTAAACCCATGGACGGTTCCCAGCTCCAGGGCCTTGTCCCAGGAGAAACGGGCCGCTTCCAGAAGATCCGCCGGACAAAAGGCGGGCTCGATCCCCTGGGGCGGGGTATGAAGGTTTTCGTATTCCCCCGGAGAGGTCTTATAGGCGGCCCGGCGGTGGTTCCGGATTACCCTGAGCATGGTTTCCCGGTTTTCCCCGTACCGGAGGAAGGGTCCTAAACTCGCCGCCATCCGGGCGGATTGGGCGTAGGCTTCCCCGGTAAGGATCGCCGCGAGAGCCCCCGCCACGGCCCGTCCCTGGGGGGAATCATAGGCCAAACCCATCAACATAAGAAGACTCCCCAGGTTGGCGAACCCCAGCCCCAGGGTTCGGTATTCGTAAGAAAGTTCGGCGATCCTTGGGGCGGGGAACTGGGCCATCACCACGGATATCTCCAGAATACTGGTCCAGATCCCAATGGCATGAATGAAGCCGGGGATATCAAAACATTTTTTTTTACGGTCATAAAACAGCGTAAGGTTGATCGATTCCAGGTTACAGGCGGTATCGTCCAGGTACAAATATTCGGAACAGGGGTTGGAGGCTCGAATCTCCCCTCCCGCGGGGCAGGTATGCCAGTCGTTGATGGTGGTGTGGTATTGGAGTCCGGGATCCGCACACTGCCAGGCTGATCGGGCCGTATCTTCCCAGAGTTTCCGGGCTTTAAGCACCTTGACCGTTTCCCCGGTAACCCGGGCCGTCAGGCTCCAGTCCCGGTCATCCAGAACCGCCTGCATAAATTCGTCGCTGACCCGCAGGCTGTTATTGGAGGATTGCCCTGAGACGGTATTGTAGGCCTCATCATCCCATGCGGTGGAAAAGAGGGCGGTTTCCACCCCCTCTTCCCCTTGCTCAAGCCGCCGGAGAAGCTGATAAAGGTAAGCCGGGGGAATGGCGTCCTCTAGGGCGTTCCGCAGCGCCCCGGCGAGTTCCCGGTTTTTTTCTCCGCTGAAACGGTCTTTTTCCGGTCCCCGGAAACTAATCAGTGCCTTTTTGATCCCCTCCAGATTTTTTTTGATAATACCGGAACCGGTTACCATGGAGGCGACTTTATGTTCCTCCTCGGCTTTCCAGGCAAGATACTTTTCCGCGTCCGGGTGATCCGCGTCGAGGGTCACCATTTTCGCCGCCCGCCGGGTTGTGCCCCCGGACTTAATCGCCGAAGCGGACCGATCCCCGATTTTAAGGAACGAGAGGAGTCCCGAGGAGATCCCCCCCCCGGAAAGACGCTCGTTCACCGCCCGGATCCGGGAAAAATTGGAGCCGGTCCCGGAACCGTATTTAAAAAGCCGGGCCTCCCGGGTTACCAGGTCCATGATACCCCCCTCATTTACCAGGTCGTCCTCCACGGAAAGAATAAAACACGCGTGAGGTTGAGGCCGTTTGTAAGCATTGTCCGATTTTTTGACCCGGCCTTCGGCGGGATCGAAGTAGTAGTGTCCCTGGGCGGGTCCGTCGATACCATATACCGCATAAAGCCCCGTATTGAACCACTGGGGACTGTTGGGGGCCCCTATCTGATGGGCCAGCATATAACAGGTTTCATCGTAAAAGGCCGCCGCGTCATTTTCGGTATCGAAATATCCGTTTTGACGCCCCCAGTCCATCCAGGTATAGGCCAGACGGTGGAATACCTGGCGGGCATCGTGTTCCGCTCCGTCCCGGGGCAGATGTTCCCCGGGATCAGCCTGATTCCCCCCGGTTTTTTTCGGCGCGGCTGCCTGTTTTTTCCATTCGTAGATCTTATCCGCCGGAACTCCCGCCTTGCGGAAGTATTTTTGGGCCAGAATATCCGTGGCAATCTGGCTCCAAAAGGAAGGGACAATCACCGTCTCTTCAAAAAAAATGACCTTGCCGTCAGGATTACGGATCTCGCTTTTCCGTTTTTCCCAGGCAATATCCTTATAGGGACCGGATTTTCCATCCGTAAACAACCGTTCAAATTTCATGGGACCCTCCCGTGTACCACACGCGCTATTTTATCCACCACATTTAGTGTCCAATATCTAGCGTACAATTTAATATAATATCTTAAACATACACTATATACAGCGGAGGTATCAAGAGTTTTAATTTTGAAATCGGATGCATTTGGCACCCCGGCACCTAACGTTCCAATTTGCGGTATATATACCGGTGGGGCCGTTCCGCGACGGATCCCAGCTTCCGCCGGCGCCATTCGGTGTATTCGGACCAGTTGCCGTCGTACCAGATCACCTCCCCGTCTTCAAATGCCAGGATATGGGTGGCGATTCGATCCAAAAACCAGCGGTCATGGCTAATCACCAGGCTTACCCCGGCGAAGGTTTCGATGGCCTCCTCCAGGGCCCGGAGGGTGTTTACATCCAGGTCGTTGGTGGGCTCGTCCAGAAGGAGGACATTGGCTCCTTCCTTCAGCATCAGGGCCAGATTCAGACGGTTCCGCTCTCCCCCGGAAAGGATCCCCACCTTTTTCTGCTGATCCGGCCCGGAAAAGTTATACCAGGAACAGTAGGCCCGGGAGTTTACTTCCTTGATCCCCCCAAGCTTTATTATATCCAGCCCGCCGGAGAGCTGCTCCCAGACGGTTTTTTCCGGGTCCAGAGCCTCCCGCGTCTGGTCCGCATAGGCCAACTTGACGCTCTCCCCCAGGCGGATCTCCCCCCGGTCTGAGGCGGTTTCCCCGGTGATGATCCTGAAAAGGGTGGATTTTCCCGCGCCGTTGGGGCCGACAATCCCCACACAGGCCCCGGGAGGGACGGTGAATTCCAGATTTTCAA
>JAISOO010000136.1 GCA_031275595.1 Spirochaetaceae bacterium
TGTTCTTTGGTAGTATCAACGCTTAACATGCCTGTTCTCCTTTGGTGTTTGTTTTTTTGTCGAAACCATTATACCACAAGGAGGCGGGCATGTTTTAGCAGGAACCGCTTTCTGTAACCAAACAGGTTGTTGTTTTCTTACTGTAACTCCTTATCCATAAGGAATTAGCTGATTCGGTGTACGGATTCAGGGTAGAATCTGTTCCTATTTTGGACACTAGTGATTTGGTATGTCTCCCAGGGAATGGCGTAGCAGAAACTCGCGTTAAGCCGGAACAAGAGAAAAGTTCTCCTTATGGTTTATCATGTGGGCCTTTCCCAAAAACTGAAGTTTTGGGAAAACCTCAGGTAGTACATAATTTCGCTTTATGCTATAATACCCTCCATGAACATACTGATCATCGGCGGAGCCGGGTATATCGGAAGCCATGTGGCGCGGGAGTTTCTGGATCAGGGGCACCGGGTTACGGTATACGATAACCTCTCCAGCGGCTTACGGGAGAATCTTTTTCCGGAAGAAGCCTTTATCCATGGGGATATTTTGGATTATACGGGTCTGTACAGGGCCGTTACCGGGGATAATGCCCACCGGGCGTCCAAAACGCCGGTTTTTGACGCCCTCGTGCACCTCGCGGCGTTTAAGGCGGCGGGAGAATCCATGATAAAACCGGAAAAATATTCGGTCAACAACATCACCGGCACCATCAATATCCTCAACGCCGCGGTTGAGGGGGGGATTAAAAACATTGTTTTTTCCTCCAGCGCTGCGGTCTATGGGGAACCGGAATATCTGCCCCTGGATGAACGGCACCCCACAAACCCTGAAAACTACTACGGTTTTACCAAGGGGGAGATCGAACGTTTTCTGGAATGGTATGAAAAACTCAAGGGTATCCGTTTTGCCAGCTTGCGTTATTTTAACGCCGCGGGTTATGATATTAAGGGCCGAATCAGGGGCCTGGAACAAAACCCCGCCAACCTCATCCCGGTGATCATGGAGGCCGCGGCGGGGAAGCGGCAGGAAGTGCAAATTTTTGGAAACGATTACGACACCCCCGACGGCACCGGGGTCAGGGACTATGTCCACGTGAACGATCTCGCCCTGGGGCACAAGGCGGCTCTGGAATATATTACCCGGAACGACAGGAGCCTGATTGTCAACCTGGGCAGCGAAACCGGGCTTTCGGTGATGGAAATTATCGAAGCCGCCCGCCGGATCAGCGGCAAGCCCGTCCCCGCCCGGATCGCGG
The DNA here is from genome assembly GCA_031275595.1 of Spirochaetaceae bacterium. The sequence continues at coordinate 1,250 of JAISOO010000136.1, forward strand.
GGCGCCGTCCCGGGGATCCGGCCAAACTCACCGCTTCTTCCAAAGTTGCCCGGGAAGTTCTGGGCTGGACCGCCCGTTATTCGGACCTGGACACCCTGATCCGCAGCACCTGGGAGGTGTATAAAGGCTCCTAGGAGCCTGTTGCACTTGTGGATTTTTTGCATAGACATGCAAAAAATCCTCGATTATCGGGCTCCTTTATGCAGTTTGTAGGGTATAAAAATTCACTATTGTGAATTTTTATACGATTTTGCGCTGAAGCGCAACAAACTGCTAGGCGCCGGGTTTGTCCGGAAACCCGGCCGGTTCGAACAACGTTTCTGAGGTTTTGGCGGTTTTGACCCTGCGATTCGAGGCCGCCTTGTGGTGAAAATCCCCGCGAAGAGGAGAAAAACATGGCAAAGGAAACTATCTTCGGTTTCATCGAAAAAAACGCCCCCCTTGTCATAGAACTGGAAACAGAGCTCACCAAACGGCCCGCGGTATCTCCGGAATCCGGGGGGGAGGGGGAAGTGGAAAAGTGCCGCTTCCTTGAGGGATGGCTCAAAGACCGGGGCATTACCGCCTTGGAACGCCTGGACGCCCCGGACGGTCAGGCCAAGGGAGGGGTCAGACCCAATCTCATCGCCACCATCCCCGGAAAAACCGATGCCAAACGGCTGTGGATCATGAGCCACCTTGATGTGGTACCTCCCGGCGAGGCTTCCCTGTGGAAAAGCGACCCCTGGCAGGTGATCCAGCAGGAAGGCCCCCGGGGAACGATCCTTATTGGCCGGGGGGTGGAGGATAACCAGCAGGGGCTTTGTTCCTCGGTACTGGCGGCGCTGTCCCTGACTGCCCAGGGGATCATCCCGCCCCACCCGGTCAAGCTCCTCTTTGCGGCGGATGAGGAGATGGGCAGTACCTACGGCATAGACTGGCTCCTGAAGAACCATTCCGGCCTGTTCCGCAAGGACGACATGATCCTCATCCCCGATGGCGGGGACAGCCGGGGGGAAACCATAGAGATCGCCGAAAAAAACCTCCTCTGGGTCCGGTTTACCACCACCGGCGCCCAGGCCCACGGTTCCCGGCCGGATCAGGGGATCAACGCCCACCTGGCCGGGGCGGCCCTGGCGGTCCGGCTCCATGACGGCCTTTCGGCACAATTCCCTGACCGGGATTCCCTTTTTGAACCTGATTATTCCACCTTCCAGCCGACAAAAAAAGAGGCCAATGTTCCCAATATTAATACCATCCCCGGGGAAGACGTTTTTTATATGGATATGAGGATCCTCCCCCGGTATCCTATCAGGGACGTTCTTAAGGAGATAGACCGCATAAAAGGGGAGGTGGAGGGCAAATACCGGGTAAAAATCGCCTATACCCTCTTCCAGTCCGTCGAATCCAGGCCTACTTCCCCGGACGCGCCCCTGGTAAAACTCCTCTCCGGGGCGGTCCGGGAGGTATACGGGGTGGAAACCAGGCCCATCGGCATCGGGGGCGGTACGGTGGGGGCCTACCTCCGCAACGCCGGGCTCGATTCGGTGGTATGGGGCCGGATGGATGATACCGCCCATCAGCCCAACGAATACGCGGTCCTGGAAAACATCCTGGGGGATGCCAAGGTAATGGCCCTTTTAATGATGGAGGAGCGGTAAAAAAGCCCGGGCTTGAGGGCGTCCCACGGCTCCGCTTGTTTCTGAAACTGAAGTTCCCGAAGAACGCGCTTTTTTTCGCTTTTATCTTAATAAACCGGTTGACAACAAATCATAAAATACGCATTGTACCCTTTAGAATAAAAATAGTAGAGTGGAAGGATATACCGGAAGGAGGTTGAAGGAGCAGGGTTGAAAGGGAGTGATGTTGGCATCGAAAAGATTTCCAAGTCTTTTGGTGATTTTAAGGTTCTGAACGCGGTGAACCTTGAGATAAAAAAGGGGGAATTTTTTTCCCTCCTGGGGCCTTCGGGGTGTGGTAAAACAACCCTGCTGCGGATCATTGCGGGGTTCGAGACCCCCGATACCGGCATCGTTACCTTTGACGGGACCGACGTACTGCCCCTGCCTCCCAACCGAAGACCGGCGAATACGGTTTTTCAGAATTACGCCCTTTTTCCCCACCTGACGGTTTTTGAAAACGTCGCCTTCTCCCTGCGCTTAAAAAAGCTCCAAAAAAACGATGTTACTTCCCGGGTAAAGGAGTACCTTAAATTGGTCCAGCTGGAAGGCCATGCCCATAAAAAACCCAACCAGCTTTCGGGGGGCCAAAAACAGCGGGTTGCCATCGCCCGGGCCCTGATCAACGAACCCCGGGTATTGCTTTTGGACGAACCCCTCTCCGCCCTGGACGCCAAACTGCGGCAGCACATGCTCATTGAGTTGGACCAGATCCACGATAAAATCGGGATTACCTTTATCTACGTTACCCACGATCAGCAGGAAGCCCTGTCGGTCTCCGACCGTATCGCGGTGATGAACCAGGGGGATGTCTTACAGGTAGGAACCCCCCACGATATCTACGAAAGCCCCGCCACAGACTTTGTCGCCCGGTTTATCGGCGAGACCAACCTCTTTACCGCGTTGGTTACCTCGGTGGAAAAACTCGACCGGAGCGAACCGGAATATATGGCCTATCTGAATATTCCCGAACTGGGGAATATCAAGGTAACCACCGTGGACGAGGTACGGCCCGGACAGCAGGTCAGTTTTACCATCAGGCCGGAAAAGATCCTGATCTCCAAGGAAAAACCCGCTACCAAGCGGGAGGACATCAATCTGCTGCAGGGTACGGTGGACGAACCCATCTATTCGGGGTTCCAAACCAAATTCTACATCAAAACCCAGGAAAAGGTCCTGGTGCGGGTAATCAAGCAGCACGCAAAATATTCCGATGAAGGCCCCGATATTGTGTGGAAGGATTCGGTATACCTGTCCTGGAGCGCCAACGACGGGTATATTGTGGGGGTCAGGGACGGGGGGGAAGGCTCCCCGGGACCCGCCGGTCCGGAGGCGAGAGAACCGTGAAGGCTGGAACCGGCCCCAGCGGAAAAGGGAATTACGGCAGCCTCTATTCCGGCCCCATGGCGATGTGGTTTATGGTTTTTTTCCTGGTCCCCATCATCATCATCATCGTATACAGTTTCCTTAAAAAGGGACTTTACGGCGGGGTGGAATGGGAGTTTTCCCTGAACGCGTATAAAAGTCTGGGGAATCCCAACTTTGTGATCATCACCATCCGCACCCTGATTACCTCGATGGCCGCCACGGTGATAACCATCTTTATTGCCCTGCCCTGCGGCTACTTTATGGCCCGGAGCAAACATCAGACCCTGTTGCTCCTCCTCATCATCGTCCCATTTTGGACGAATTTTCTGATCCGGGTATTTGCCTGGATGAACATTCTGGGGAACAATGGTTTTTTGAATGAATTTTTGATGCGCTTCGGGCTTATCCGGGATTATATTCACTTCCTCTACAATCAGAAGGTGGTGATCCTGGTATTGGTGTATATGTACCTGCCCTACGCGATCCTGCCCCTCTTTTCGACCATCGACAAGTTTGATTTTTCCCTCCTGGAAGCGGCCCGGGATCTGGGGGCCACCAAACCCGGCTCCATGCTTTTGGTGCTGCTCCCCAATATCAGGAGCGGCATATACACCGCGGTGCTCTTCACCTTCATCCCCATTTTCGGGGCCTATGCGGTCCCCCTCCTGGTGGGGGGCAAGGATTCATATATGCTGGGGAATGTCATCGCCGATCAACTCACCAAGTCCCGGAACTGGCCCCTGGCGTCGGCCTTTTCCATGGTGCTGACGGTGGTTACCACCGTGGGGGTTCTCCTCATGATGAACCTGCAGCGCCGGGATGCCCAGCGGACCGCCGATGTAAAGGGCGAAATCGTTCAGGACCCCAAGGGGGTAAATCCGTGACCGGTAAAAGCCTGGTTCACAACATCATAACCTCCCTGCGGACGGGAAATTCCCAGGGGGAGGCGGCCCGGCACGCAAAACGGGCCTACCGGAGGCGTTTTTCCTTTTCCCAGACGATCTTTATCGCCACCATTGTCTTTCTTTTCCTTCCCCTCATGGTCCTGATCCTCTATTCCTTTAACGCATCCAAGGGCATGAACTGGACCGGGTTTTCCCTGGTCTGGTACGAACAGCTCTTTTTCCGCTCCCGGGACCTGTGGCGGGCCTTTTGGAACAGCGCCTTCGTCGCCGTCAGCTCCGCCGTTACCGCCACCTTGCTGGGAACCGCCGGCGCTATCGGGGTAAACTGGTACCGGTTTAAGCTGCGGAACTACATACAGGCCATATCCTTTATGCCGATGATCCTCCCGGAAATCATCATCGGCGTATCCCTTTCCCTGTTTTTTGCGGGGGTCAAAATTCAATTGGGGCTTCTCACCATTTTTATCGCCCATACCACCTTCAACCTGCCCTTTGTGTTCCTTATGGTGATGGCCCGGCTGGACGAATTCGACTTTTCCATCATCGAGGCGGCTCACGACCTGGGGGCCAGCGAAAAGCAGACCCTGTTTAAGGTAACTGTGCCTATCTGTATGCCCGGCATCGTATCGGGATTTTTAACGGCCATCACCATATCCCTTGAAGATTTTGTCATTACCTCCTTTGTCTCCGGCCCCGGTTCCTCCACCCTGCCTATCTATATCTATTCGGCCATCCGCTTCGGGGTATCGCCGGTGATAAACGCCCTGTCGGTCGTTATGATCCTGGGGACCGTCCTCCTTACCTATTTGCTTAGAAACTTTCTAAAATATATCGCGGCCAAATGACCTGTATGGGTCTTTATTTTAAAAGGCGTTGAAACAACAATATACCAACTTCAACGCCAGGAGGAAAAGATGAAGAAAATACCTGTATCAGCCGCAGCCCTGTCCGCAGTTCTGTTCGCCCTGACCGCCCTCAGCGGCTGCACGAAACAATCGGCGGGTGCCGACCCCGCCGCAACCGCCGCCGAATCAGACCGTTTGAACATCTATTGTTGGACCTACTATGTTCCCCTTTCGATACGGGAAAAATTTGAAGAGGAGTACGGCGTTACCATCATATTTGATGAATATGACTCCAACGAAACCATGTACGCCCATATTCAAGCCGGGGGAAGCGGGTATGACATCGTCTTCCCTTCGGGGGACTATGTGTCTATCATGATAAAGCAGGATATGTTTGAGCGGATCGACCAATCCAGGCTTTCCAACCTGGGCAATATCGATCCCCTGGTACTGGAAAAAACTACCTATGATCCCAACATGGAGTACAGTGTACCCTATTATTTTGGCGCCGCGGGGATCGCGGTGAATACCGAGCGGGTTCCCAATTTTGAGCGGAGCTGGTCTATTTTCGGCAGAGAGGATCTTCGGGGCCGGATGACCATGCTGGATGATATGCGGGAAGTGATGGGGGATGCCCTGGTCTTCCTCGGTTATTCGGTGAATTCCAAAAACCCCGATGAGATTGAAGCCGCCAAAAACCTTATCAACAATACCTGGAAGCCGAACCTGGTTAAATTTGACGCCGAGGCCCCGGGCAAGGGGTTCGCCAACGGTGATTTCTGGGTGATCCAGGGGTATGTGGAAATGGTGTATGAAGAAATATCCGAAGCGCAGAAAGCAACCACCGCCTTCTTTATACCCCCCGAGGGGGGCCCCGCCTATATCGACAGCATGTGTATATTGAAGGGTGCTAAAAATATCGACCTGGCCCACAAATTCATCGATTTTATCCACCGGCCGGAGATCTACGCGGAATTTACCGATTATTTCGGCTTCCCCTCCACGGCAAACATCCCCGCCCGGCAGCTCAAAACGAGGGATCCCTACTACACCGCGGATGAGCTGCTCAGGACCGAATTGAAGGACGACCTGGGGGAAACCCTGGATCTGTACAACACCGCATGGTTTGACTCGATCCGTATCGGGGAATAACCAAACAACCACGAACCTCACCGGCCGTCACGAACGTTTCATGTAAAATTTCCGGATTTGTTCGTGGGGTTTGTTTGGTTCGCGGGTAAATTGCTTGAGGCATATCCGGGAGCCTTCGCGGATACCGGAGGGACGCAATGTCAGCGACCGCCCATGTCCAGGGCGGCGCCTATTTGAGCGTTAAATTCCCCTCCGGTCATTTCGCCCTTGAGGAAGCCGGTAATAATACGGCGGATCACCGGGGGGAAGGTTTTCCAATACCGGTCGGGCCAGGAACCCATCTCGGCCCGGAGTTCCCGGTCTTCTTTTTCGTCCATCCGCCCCAGGGAAAAGGCAATAAACTGCTCCACCATGGCGGCAAGGAGATCCCGGGGAAGCGTTTCCCCGGTTCCCTCCCCGGGGATCCACTCCCCGAGGAGTTCCGCGATCTGTTCGTCCCCCAGCTCCGGCGCCTCCTGCCGGATGATCCGTTCCGCCATGGACCGGACCGTGTCCTTGAGGTCCTGTACGCCGGTCCCCATATTAATCCGGGCGGAAAGGTCCCGGGCGAGTTTCTGGGGGTCCGGCAGGTTCCGCATCCCCCCAAAGAGGGCCAAATCCCGGCGCCGCTTTACCACCGCGGCGGCCACCGCCTCAATGGACTTCTCGTTACAGCGGTTTAAAATATAATCTATTACCCCTACCAATTCCGGATCTGCCATGAGGTAAGCATAACCCCTCCGGGGCGTCCTCACAAGGTCGGTAGACCGCGTTTGCTTTTTGCGCTTTGCCCCGCGAAGCCTGCGGGTGGGCGGGAATTCCCCCGGCTCACTAACCTGTAGAGTCCGCCTCCGCAGCGGAACCTACGGTTCCTTGGGTCTGCTCCG
>JAISOO010000010.1 GCA_031275595.1 Spirochaetaceae bacterium
TCGTATAAAAATTCACAAAAGTGAATTTTTATACCCTACAAACTGCATAAAGGAGCCCGATAATCGAGGATTTTTTGCATATCTATGCAAAAAATCCACAAGTGCAACAGGCTCCTAGCAGAAAGGAGGGATTGGGCGTGAATCATGTTTTGAAGGCTGTGCGTTTTTTCCGCCTCCTGGGGGCGGGGCTGATCCTTTTCTGCCTCCTCCCGGGCTGCGCCAGCCAGCGCAGGGTAGTGGTGGGGCTTTCCCCGGACCTGGAGGAGTACTACGCCATATACCCCTCGATAGAATTTGACGCCGTGGCGGTAACCGCCGAGGAAGCGGATCAGATCAAAAGCGGCGGGGTGGACAAGTATTTTGCCCCCGGAAGCCTTTTGCGGAAACGGCTTGAGCCCTTTACCGCCTATTTTTCCCAGGAGCAGACCCGGCCCGCGGTCCTGTACTTCCGGTCGGATTACTGGGACCGGTGGCTCAAGAAAAAGCCCGTTACCCTGATACTCATCGCGGATCTGCCCCATACCACGGATATGCCCGAGGAAGATCCCCGGATCCTCTCCATCGATCTCAAAAAGAACGGTACCTTTACCCGGCCGGTTTATGTGGAAATTGAACCGGAAAAGCTCACCCGGGTTTTTGAGCTCCCCTATGACCCCCGGACCGGCCTGCCCGCGGAAATCCGGCGGCCGAACAACCGGGAGGCGGAGGTGAGAATCCACGAGAACCCCCTTAATCCGGGGGACGGGCAGAACCAGAAAGGCGCTTCCGGAAACGGAGAAACGCCCGGAGACGGCGAAACCAATACGTGAGGATGGCTTATGCGTTTTGAAGAACTATTACACTGGAACGACGGGCAGTTTTTGCAGCCCCACCATTTTCAGTACCAGCAGCGGATAAGCTCGGAGTATGTCCGGCATAACCGTTCCTTTTTCCTTCCCTATGCCTACGGGCTTTTGGATTTTGAGCTTGACCTGGAGGCCCTGGAAGGGGGGCGGGTGGCGGTAAAGCGCTTTTCCGCGGTCATGGGGGACGGCCTGGAACTCTCCATGCCGGGGAACTGCGTCTTAAAGCCCCTGGATTTGAGCGAGGCTTTCAAGGAAAACCCCGCCGGCCTTACCATATATCTGGCCGTTCCCCACTGGTCCGAATTCGAGGCGAACCTTGCGGATGAGGACGCGTCCCAGGAAAAGAAGCGTTACCTTGCCCAGAAGAAGCGGGTCCGGGACGAAAATTCCGGGGACAACGAGATAACCCTGATCACCCGCCGGATCAACGCCCGGCTGGTAACGGACAAGGACGATGCCAAGGATATGCAGATCCTGCCGGTGCTTAAACTGGATGTCCTGACCCGCGACATCAACCAGTCCCTGGTCAAGGTGAACGAGAAATACATCCCCCCCTTTATCATGCTCACCGCCGACGATCCCCTCTTCAATATGGCCGCGGGGCTCATAGCGGATATACGCCGCTGCCGGGACAAACAGCAGAACGCCCTGGCCGAAGCGGTCCGGGACGGGGAATTTTCCCGCGCCGACGCCCAGGACGACGCCCGGTCCCTGCTCCTCCTGCGGACCCTGAACTACTACGAGCTCCGGCTGTCATCCCTCCTGGTGGACGGTTTTATCACCCCCTTTACCCTGTACCTGGAACTGGCCTCCTTCCTCGCGGAGCTTATGGGCCTTAACCCCAAGAACGGGATCCGGGAGATCCGGCGCTACGATCACGACGACCGCCTGCCGGTGTTTACCGAAATCTTCAAGGACATCCGTTCCTTTATCAGAAGCGAAGGCGGGGCGGGGTATATCAGGCTGAGTTTTGCCCCCACCGAAGACGGCGGCTATCTTTTCGCCGCCATCAAAACCGAGGACATTGTCGAGGTAAGCGAGATGTACCTGGCGGTGAGTACCGCCGCGGAAGGGGAGGAAGCTGTCCGGGCCCTGGAGCAGGGGGATACCTTTAAGCTCATCAACCCCAAGGCAAAGTCCCTCCGGGTCCGGGGGATGAAGCTTGCGGGGATGCGCTATCCCCCCCGGTTTCTGCCTGTTTTAGAGAAGACCCTGTGGTTCCGGCTGGATCTCGCCGAATCGGCAAAGGTGTGGCGGGATATGTGCGAGGAAAAGGGGATGGTGATCGACTATGCCCGGGACCTCTTTCCCGATCTGGAAGCCTCCCTCTTTATAACCGTGGTGGAGTAGGAAATGCCGGTGAACGCCCCCGCAAACATAGAAGACCTCTGCCGTCCGGTTTTTACCTGCTTCTGCAATTACTGGCAGTTGAACCAGGCGGGGAATCCCCCCTCCATGGAAACATTCCGGGGGGACATTGAAAGCTCCCTGGAGGACGCGAAACTGCTGGCTGCGTCGGATCCGGCGTTAAACCGGGAATACGAAGGGATAGAACGGCCCCTGGTTTTTTTTATCGACTTTATGGTCAAGGAGGGGAGCTTCCCCTTTAGCCGGGACTGGCGGGAACTGGGCAGGAACTATAACGAGCTTTCCGGGGACGAAAAATTTTTCAACCTCCTCTCCGACGCCCTCCTGGACAGCAAGGCCCAGAATATCATCCCCCTCTTTTATACCATGCTCGGTCTGGGTTTTGAGGGGGCGTATATTCAGGATCATCGGTTTATCGAAAAAACCATGAAGGAATGCGCCGCCCGCTTCCCCGGGGAGCTTGACATCCGGGAGGAGCCCATTGTCCGGATCGCCGTGGAAAAGCGGATCGCCGGATTAAAAAAAGGCCGGGTCCTGCGGTCCCTGGGAGTGGTCCTGTTCCTTTCGGTCCTCCTTTTGATTGTTTCCCTGGCGGTGAATTTTTCCGTGTTTTTTGAGACGACCCGTCCCTTCCGGGAGACCCTGTCCGGCGCCGCGGCCCAGGCCCGGGAAATACAAACCATCCCCCGTGAGGTTCCCTGATGCCCACACCCACCAAGCTTTTTTCTTTTGTTCCGAAGCTCATCGATCTCGTCCGGACCAGCACCCTGGCCAAGGTTATTTTGGCTATCGTGCTCCTCCTCATCGTGCTGGTGGTGGTCCTGCCCCTGATCGGAAAGCTCCGGCGGAAGCGGCTCAAGGCCAAGGAAACCCGGGATATCCTCAAGGACCTGATGGTTTGGCGTCATGTGGCCCGGCTTGCCCAGGGGGGGGAGAAGCATAACAAGGCCAAGGAGGAGCTCTCGGATAATATCATCAAGATAAACGAACTCCTCAAGCAGGGCTTTGACCTCGCCTCCCTCCATGGCCGGGGGCTTTACGGGGTGCCCTGGTTCATGCTCCTGGGGGAGCCCGATTCGGGGAAATCCACCCTGCTCCGGGAGAGCGAGCTGGAAATGGTCCCTTCCACGGAAGAGGAGAAGGCCGCCCCCGGGGACAAGGGCCTGCCGGTGCGGTTTTGGCTGGGGGGAAAGGCGGTGGTCTGCGATGTAAGCGGCGGCGTGTTTTTTGACCGCTGGCTTGAGGGTTCAAGCGCGGAGTGGACCCATATCATCCGGCAGATCTGCCGTCGGCATTACCGTAAGCCCCTGGACGGGGTGATCCTGACCATTCCCGCAGACGCCCTTTTGGCGGACGATGAGGACCTGACCCGTAAAAAAGCCACTATTATGGCCAATGAACTGGCCCACCTTTTGGATGCCAGCGGTATGCGCCTGCCCTGTTATGTGGTGGTGACCAAACTCGATATGGTAAACGGGTTCCGGGAATACGCCTTGGGACTGCCGGGGGATTTGCGGCACCAGATATTGGGGTATGAAAATAAAACCGCTTCTTACCGGGCGGAAGATTTTAAGGAATTTTGGAACACTCTGGTTCAGCGGCTCCGGTCGGGTTATAAAAAAAGCATGATTTCCCGGGAATTGCAGCTCCGCCTTTCCGGGGACTCAAGCCGGATGGATATAATGGGAAAGGTTTTTGTGTTCCCTGAAAATTTCG
>JAISOO010000011.1 GCA_031275595.1 Spirochaetaceae bacterium
AATGACCGGCAGACTCTCGCCCTTCTTTTGCCAGGGTTTGTCTTCGTCTTCGGTTTCGCCACGGTCAATGCTGCTTTCCGGCTGCCACGCCACCGGAAGCAGTTCTCTCCGTTCCGTTGCTATCCTGATCAGGGCATCGAGTTGTTCCTCATCGACTTTTTTTACCGATGACAGATATGCCCATTGATCGGGATAGGGGATCAAATTGTCGTCCAGGAAAATACTGTGGTTCTTTTCCCTCGCCGCTTTTTGCAGGGGAAGGGCGATGAGGTTGCCGAAACCGCCCCTGGGCAGGGTATCCTGGTTGGGGAAGAAGCGGTCAAAGGAATCGAGGCCGATCTCCGGGCGCCGGTCCAGAGTCCGGGTCATAAGCAGGGAACCCAGCTTCCGGGCCTTGGCGGCCGGAACCGGCTTCTCGAAAAACAGCCAGATATGGGCGCCGTTCCCTGACCGGGATCGTTCCAGGCCGGCCGGAACGTCTTCAAGCCGGCAGGTTCCCACGAATGCTTTTGCGTCTTCCTGCCATGTTTGTTTGTCGAAATCCACCGCAAGGAAACAACAGGTTTCATTTTGTAGCAAAGGATAAACGCCCATCACGAAGGGAATCGGGGGCCCTCCGTCGAAAGGCGCGGGGATATATCCGGCAAGGTGGTTTCTGATAACCCTGTCGCTGACCGGCTCAAAGTCCCGGTTGCCGCAGGCGCCGCAGCTTATCCTGGGCTTTTCGCAGAGCCCCCGGACCCACTCGTTCCGGCAGCAGGGCTGGTAGCCGTATTTCCCGGTCTTTTTACTTTCAAAACGTTTGGCGTAAACATCCTCCCGCCCACGGAATAATGACCTGAACAAGGCGATTTTATCTTCAGGCGATGAATGGTTATTAAAGCCCTGGGATTCGGGGGCCGCCGGACAGGGCTGAGATGGCGGCCCGGATGTTGAAATTGCGGACAGGGCCTCCTCAAGTTGTCGCTTTTTGTCCGCCAGGCCTCGTTCCAGTTCAGCGATTTCAGCCTGAAGTGTTCTGATACGGGCTTCGTCCATAAGAAAAGTATGTCATGGAAAGGAAAAGATGTCAAAAGCACGCAAACGGCCACACTGCGGGAGACTGGGTTGCGATGATTTTACTTACCGGTCTATAATTGCCGAAAAAGAACTCGCTCCGCAGGAGGGTGAAGGGGCTGCGAATTGGGGATTTCTGAAGAAGCGGATATTACCAGTACCCGAAACATTAAAAGGATCGTTATATAATTAACCTCACTCTAAACAGGAGGGGTAAGTAATGAAAGGTAAAAATTATCATGTCAGGCTCATGGACGCAGAAAAGTCGATTAAGGGCGGTACGGTTTCGGGGATCATTATTGCCGCCAGTCTCATCGCCATCGGTTTTTTTTATCCCTCCTTTACCCCTTTTTAATGCGCTCGCCCGGTATTTTTTGACGCGATCCCTTGCCAGAAAAGGGGATCCGTAGTATGCTTTAATAAAGGGCTTTCCAAAAACGTTAGTTTTTGGAAAGGTTCAGGATTTTTAAAACTCTTTTGGGAAATCCTATTTGCTGAAGAGATTAAGAGTACAGCAAAATAGCCGGGAGGTTATTTTGTTGTACTCTTTTTTTTAGGAGGAAACATGGTTCAGCTTGCGTATGAAAGTTTTGACAAGATGGAAGCTTTTATGAAGGATGTGTTCATAAAGGTCGGAGTACCCCCTGAGGATGCGGCGGTCTGTGCTGAAGTATTGATCGAGTCGGATAAGCGGGGTATTGATTCCCACGGGGTGGGGCGGTTCAAGCCTATCTATATCGACAGGATCAAGGATGGCATCCAGAATCCCCGCACCCATTTTGAGGTGGTTCGGGAGGGACCTACCACGGCGGTGGTCGACGGCCATGACGGTATGGGCCAGGTGATTGGGAAACGGGCCATGCAGATGGCCATCGACAAGGCAAAAACATACGGTATGGGCATGGTGGCGGTACGCAACTCCACCCATTACGGTATCGCCGGTTATTACGCTACCATGGCCACCGGGGCGGGGATGATAGGCATAACGGGAACCAATGCCCGGCCCTCCATAGCGCCCACCTTTGGAATCGAGAACATGCTGGGTACCAATCCCCTGACCGTGGGGATTCCCACGGATGAGGACTTTCCCTTTGTGCTTGACTGCGCCACCTCGGTTTCCCAGCGGGGAAAAATAGAACACTATAACCGGATTAACAAAACCATGCCCCAGGGCTGGGTAGTTAACCGGGACGGCAGCAGCGAAACCGATCCCGCCAAGGCGCTGGCGGGGCTCACCGCGGGGACCTCCGCCCTGGCGCCCCTGGGCGGCCTGGGGGATGAAACCGCCGGTTATAAAGGATACGGCTACGCCACCGTGGTGGAGATCCTCTCCGCTGCCCTTCAACAGGGCCAGTTCCTCAAGGCTCTGAACGGCTTTGATCCTTCGGGGAAAAAAGTCCCCTATCACCTGGGACATTTTTTTATCGCCATTGATGTCGCGTCCTTTGTGGAACCGAAACAATTCAAAAAAACAACCGGTGATATTCTGCGGGAACTCCGGGCTTCGGAAAAAATGCCCGGTCAGGACCGGATCTATACCGCCGGTGAAAAGGAATATCTGGCCTGGCTTTCCCGGAAAGATACGGGGGTTCCCCTGAACGAGAGCCTCAAAAAGACCGTCAAGGCTTTAAAAGAAGAATACCAGATGGATGCGTACGAATTCGACTTTTAACGGGCCGGTTCAAAACCCGGGTCTTGAAATCGGACTGGGGAAGAGGGGTTAAGCTCCCCATGTGAGGCTGTTCCAGAACTTCTGTTTTTGGAACAGCTTCTTACTCATGTTAAAACAGCCGTAACGGCTAAAGGAGTGGTGATATGGGAAAATATGTGTTGGCTTTGGATCAGGGAACCACCAGTTCCAGGGCAATCCTCTTTGACCGGGAACAGAACGTGATCGGTCTCGCCCAAAAGGAATTTGCCCAGATTTACCCCCGGGAGGGTTGGGTTGAGCATGACCCCATGGAGATATATTCTTCCCAATACGCGGTGATGATGGAGCTGATCACCCAATACGGGGTGTCCGCCGGGGATATCGCCGCCATCGGCATTACCAATCAGCGGGAAACTACCATACTCTGGGATAAGCAGACCGGCCGGCCCGTCTACAACGCCATTGTATGGCAGTGCCGGCGGACATCGGATATAGTGGATGCCCTGGTACGGGAAGGGCTGGAGGACCATATCCGGAAAACCACGGGGCTTGTGCCGGACGCCTATTTTTCCGGGACCAAAATAAAATGGATTTTGGATCAGGTTCCGGACGGGCGGGAACGGGCCCGGAAAGGCGAGATCCTCTTCGGTACCGTGGATACCTGGCTTATCTGGAAACTGACCAACGGGGCGGTCCACGTAACCGACTATACCAACGCGAGCCGTACCATGATCTACGACATTCATAGGCTGGACTGGGACGATACCCTTTTAAAAAGACTCGATATCCCCCGGGCCTGTCTGCCGGAGGTCCGGCCTTCCAGCTGCGTCTACGGTACGGCGAATATTCAGGGTATGGAGATTCCCATTGCCGCCGCCGCGGGGGATCAGCAGGCGGCTCTTTTTGGCCAGTGTTGTTTTGAAAAGGGGGAAACCAAAAACACCTATGGTACGGGGTGTTTCCTCTTGATGCATACCGGCAGGGAACCCTGTGAAAGTAAAAACGGCCTGCTCACCACCATCGCCGCCAGTCTCACCGATAAGGTCGGGTACGCGCTGGAAGGCAGCGTGTTTGTGGGCGGCGCGGTGATCCAGTGGCTGCGGGTCGAGATGCGGTTCATCACCGATAGCAGCGACAGCGAATATTACGCCGGTAAGGTGCCGAACGCGGGGGGGGTATACCTGGTCCCTGCCTTTACCGGCCTGGGAGCCCCCTATTGGGATATGTACGCCCGGGGCTGTATTATCGGTATCACCCGGGGAACCAAACGTTACCACATTATCCGGGCGGCGGAGGAGTCCATCGCCTATCAGAGCCTTGATTTGCTGAAAGCCATGGAAAAGGATACGGGGACCCAGCTAACCAAACTGAAGGTTGACGGCGGCGCCAGCCGGGACGCCTTTCTTATGCAGTTCCAGGCCGATATCTCGGGGGCGGTGATACAGCGGCCGCTGATTCGGGAAACTACCGCCCTTGGGGCGGCCTTCCTTGGGGGGCTTGCCGTGGGAATATGGAAAGACCCGGACGAAATCCGTTCCCGGTGGAAAGGGGATGTTGAATTTACCCCCCGGATGGAAGACAAGGAGCGGGAAGCCCTGCTCGCGGGCTGGCATAAGGCCGTAGGGCGGAGCCGCGCCTGGGCGGACTAAAAACATCTCCGGGGGGCAGCCGGAAAAAGCGGAATTTGGCGGGAAAATCGAGGCTTCCGAACAAGTCCCGTGGGGGATACCCTCAACCCGCTTCCCGTTGTTCCCGTTTTTTGCCGACCAGCGTCGAGACAAGTACCGCCGCCACAATGATGCCTCCCCCCGTAAGGGCGGAAAGGGAGGGTTTTTCCCCGGTTACGAGGAGTACCCATAGGGGGTTGAGGATGGGTTCAGCCATGGCGGTGAGCATGGCCTGTACCGCGGGGACCCGTTTTATCCCGTAGGCAAAAAGCAGGGACGCGCAGCCGATTTGGACGATCCCCATAAAAAGGATGGAGCAGATGCTTTGAGCCGTAAATACCGGCGGGGAGATAAAGAGAAAGGGCAGGCAGATCAGGGCGGTGATGATATGGGCCAAGAGCATGGTATCCGAGGGGTTTCCCTCCTTCTGCATCCGCATAAAAACCGAATTGGCCCCAAAGAAGATCCCCGACAAAACGGCGATACCGTCCCCCAAAAGGGAGCCCCCCGCAAGGCCGTCTTTAAAAAATAAATAAAGTCCTCCCATGACCAATGCCAGGGCAAGCCAGTGTTCCCAATGGGGTTTTTCCTTTATCAAAAACCACCCTAAAAGGGCGGCCCAAACCGGGGCGCTGTACTCCAATAAGATCGCGTTGGCCGAAGCGGTGAGCTTATTGGCAATCACAAAACATATCATGGTGAGGGCATAGGCCAGGCCGCCGGCTATAAGGGGGAAGGCTTTGTTTTTTCCTTTCCCCCGCCGGGGAAAGAGCAGCCGGATCGCCAGCATAAAAAGGGCGGCCACAAAACTCCGCAGTCCCGCGATAACAAGGGGATGCCAGTCTATCAGCTTGATGAATAAGCCGCTGGTACTCCAGAATAACGCGCATAACAAAACCGCCCCCTGTCCCGCCTGGGAGGAGGGCCGGTAATTGACCGGGGACAACCTGTTTTGTTTCATACCGGACCATGGTACAGGGAATTCGGGGGCTGTGCAATGACGTGACGTGACTCCCGTAAAAGTCAAACTCCTATAATCGCTCCGGCAAAGCCGGGGGGTTACCCATTTTAATTATTGAGGTTTTCCTAAAACATCAGTTTTGGGAAAACAACCTTAGATTTAGGGGGAAAAAGCGGGCTTCAGACCGCTTTTTCCAAAGCCTTTCCCAAAACCAACCGGGTTTTGGGAAAGGCTCTATTCATTCTTTATTTGTTGATCCCCCTATTCCAGGGGCGCGAAATATCCAATCTTATCCCGGCCGGACCGCTCCAGAAGGTACACCTCCGCTTCCACCGAAAGGTAGGCCCTGCCGAAATCCGTGGGAAGCTGGGAGCGGTAACGCAGGGTATAGGAGCCGGAAGGGGCCGACCCCAGGCTTTCCAGGACCGGCCGTATCCCCTGAGGCCGGTAGAGGGGAAGCGCCTGACCCCCGGTCTGTTCACTGAGGTAGCGGAGTTCCTCCGCCGGGGGATCGTCCCCCGCAATCACCGCGTAAAACCGGATGCCGTTATTGGTAAGGTAGGCGGCAAGCTCCGAAAGGCTGTACTGCTCAAAGGCAAGCTCCCCCAGGGAGCCGTGCCCCACGAATACCACCGCCCGTTTTTTCGAGCCCGGGAGGAGATCCGTGGCGGCCAGGCGCAGGCCCTGATCAAAGCGCCACCGGGGGCTGTATGAAGCGGGATTCCCCCGGGCGGCGGCGGCAAAACCCGCGGCCCCGGCATCCCCCGGAAGCCGTTCCCGCAGGGCCTGTTCCCCGGCGGAGACCAGGGAAACCACCCGGCTTCCCCCGGCCCGGATATCACGGACCGCCGCGGCCAGGTCCTCTCCCCGCGGCAGGGTCTCCGGGGAACGTTCCATCAGAATCGCTACGTCGCTGGATTCGGTCCGGTAGGCGCCGCCCATAAAGTTCTGTTCGCTGACCGCCCGGCTTTCCTCGCTGAGGAGGAAATTCCCCCCGTTGAGCCCCACCACCGGCCGCCGCCGCCGGTCCTGAACCTGAACTTCCAGGGTTATTTCGGGAAAATTATCCGGAACCACCCGGTCTATCTGCACAAAAAGACCGGCGGCCATATCGTTGAGGGGGGTCATCACCGACACCTCCCCGGCCTGGAAATTCGCCGCCAGAATATTACCGTTCCGGTCGGCATCGGCCCCCACAATACGCACCCGGGAATTCCCCAGGACCCCCAATTCGCGGACCACCGCGGAATCAACGTCAATGAGGAGGAGCCGGTTGGTATCCGCCGCCAGAAGCTGCCGTTCCGAAAGGAACCGGAGGCTCTCGGGCCCGGAAAGCCCCTCCTCCACTAAAATTCCCCGGTAGGTCCCGTTCCGGTCAAAGATAAAAATTCGCCCCATTGCCCCGTCGGCGATAAAGATCCGGCCGCCCCCGGCGGCTATGCCCGTGGGGGAAAGGAGCCCCTGAAACCCGGAACGCCGGTCCCCAAAGGACAGGATAAATTCCCCGTCGGGAGTGAATTTGGAGATCCGCCGGTTCCCGTAATCCACCACATAGAGGTAGCCCTCCTCATCGACGGCAAGGTTCTGAGGGCCCATAAGCTGGCCGTCCCCCAGGCCCTTGGAACCGATATAGCCCAGCCATTCCCCGTCGGCGCTGAGGATACTCACCCTGCCTCCCCGGAATTCCGAAAGGTAGAGCCTACCGTCAAGGCCCCGGACAAGGTCATAGGGCCGGTCAAAGCCGTTCAGGGGACCCCGCCGGCGCTGGCGGATCATGCCGTTCACGTCGATTCGGACCAGCTCGTTACTTCCGTAGGCCACCACCCAGGCCGAACCGTCTTCCAGGGGCAGAACGGCGGTGGGCTGCCGGTATAACACGGTATCGTCCGAGGTCCCGGGGTAACGCCCCGCTTCCACATAGCGGATATCCTCATCCATGGCGGGAAAGAGGCTCCGCCGGTTCCGCACGGTTTCGATCCGCCCCATGATCAAGAGGCCCTCCCCGGAGGAGGGCCCATAGGCCGCCGCCGCCGCCTGCCATTGCCGCAGGGCCGTGTCCTCAAGGCCCGACCGGAAATACGCCCGGCCCAGCCAATCCAGGATGAGCCCTTCCCCGGGCCGGAAGGAAAGGGCCCGTTCCAGGGAGAGGATCGCCTCGTTAAAGGCGTAGCGGTTATAGGCCTGCACCCCCAGGCGGAACTCCTCCCGGGCATTCATGGCGCTGCGGTCTATCCCCGCCAAGGCATCCCCTTGCTGGGCGTTGAGGGCCGAAGGATGCCCCGAAAGGGCCGCCAGGACCAGGAGGGCAAAAAAAAGCCCCGGACCGCCCGGAAGGGGACGCCGGGTCCGTCCCTCCCTGTCCCCGGCGGCGTTCATTTGGCCTCCCCCACCACCATACGCATATGGGTCTTTATCACCTGTTCCCGGGGGGCTAAATCCAGGGCCCGGCGCAGCCAGACCCGGGCTTCCTGGGTGTCGCCGTTTTTAAAATAGGCCCACCCCAGGGAATCGAGGTATGCCGGATTATGGGGCTTCTGGTCCACCGCTTTACGGCAAAAACGGAGTCCCCGGAAAATATCCATGCCGGTATCAACCAGAATAAACCCCAGGCCGTTCAGGGCGGTGGTATTATTTCCATCCAAATCCAGGGCCTTTTCATAAAATTCCACCGCCTGTTTGTGCTGTTTCTGGCTCCACGCCGCATAGGCCAGGGTGGTATAGAGCTGAACCGACTCGAATCCCCCCGAAATAAGACGGTTAAGCTCGAATTCCGCCATCTTGGAACGTCCGGTCCGCACATAAATATAGGCCAGGGTCATCCGGCATTGATAGGCCCTGAGGGGATTGGAACCGTTGGTTATCACCTGTTCCAGGTATAACAGGGCATTTTCGTATTGCTCAAGTTTGGTATAACAGAGTCCCAGATAATAGACCAGCTCCGCGTTTTCCTCGGCGCTAAAGTCGTCGGTTTTTACCCCCTTTAACTCCTGTAACGCCTTGGCCCAGCGCTTGCGGTGAAATAACTGTATACCTTCCTGAAGGGTTCCCGCCATCCCGTTTACCCCATAGGAACGCCGCTTTTTTCCGGGCAGGCTGCCGCCGCTTTGGGGGAAGATGCGGCGGCGGCGGCGGCGGTGGCGCGGCGATCCTCCGGTACCACCGGATAGAGATAAACCGGGCTTACCGATGCCAGGTTCCGGGAAACCGCCTCCCAATCGGAACCCGGTTCGTCTTCACTTTCAATGAGCCCTGAGTTTATAAAACAATAGGTATACCCGTCGGGGGCGTCAAAAGAAACCAGCGTATCCTGATACCGTCTGCGGGCAGGAAAGGTAACGGCCATGCCCTCGGGCACTCCGGGGGTATTGGGAATATTCACATTGATAAAGGTATCCTCCTCCCAGAGATCAATCAACGCATCCAGCCGGCTCACCGCGAAGGAAACCGCCCCATCCCAATACAGGGGCGGGGTAAGCCCCGCCAGGGAAAAGGCGATAGAGGGGATATGGTGCAGGGCCCCCTGCCGGGCCGCCGCGGCGGTACCGGAATAGACAATATCCGTCCCGAGGTTGGGCCCCGCGTTGATCCCCGAAATCAGGATCTCCGGCTTAACGGGAAGAGCCCCCATGGACGCCGCCATAACACAATCCGCCGGGGTTCCCGTACATTCCCACATATCAGGCCCACGGGCCTTGATCAGGATGGGTTTTTTTATGGAAATGGAATGGGAAACCCCGGAACGGTCTGAATCGGGGGCAAGCACACAGATCCTATGCCCGGTTCGGCGGCGCAATTCCTCCGCGAACCGCCGGAGTCCTTCACAGCCGATACCGTCATCGTTTGTCAGTAGTATATTCATGGGATCCTATAACGCTCCCCTCCCCAGAAGTTACCCCGCCGGAAGACGGGTTTTTGTGTACTGGTCCCCCTCCGGATAAAATCCGGACCGCCCCGGCGGGACGGACATTGTACAGCAGGGGATGAAATCCAAAGATCCGTTCATAATCCTCAAGCCGCCGCTGATAGTCGGCGATGGCTTCTTCCTTGAGGAAGGTATACGTACACCCCCCAAAACCCTGCCCGGTCATCCGGGACCCCATCACCCCCTCAATCTCCTGGGCCCGCTTTACCAGCCAGTCTATCTCGGGACAGGAGACTTCGTACAGATCCCGGAGGCTTTCATGGGAATGGAATATCAGCTTGGTTAACGCGGGAAAATCCGCTTTTTTCAGGATCCGTTCCGCGTCGTTAACCCGCTGGAGTTCCTGGATTATATGCAGGCAGCGCCGCCGGATCTCCTCGGGTAAATCCCCCATGAAATCCATCAAATCCACGGCGGCGTAATCCCGAAAGCTCACCCCCTGCCGTTTCTGGGAGAGGATTTCGAGCCCTTTCCGTATGTCCTGCCGCCGCTGTTTGAGTTCATCCTCCACCCCCGCCCGGGGCACCCGGGAATCCATGATAAGGATCTTGTTTTTGGCAAGGGGAGATTTTATCCGTTTTACCTCCCGCGTAACCTCGTCCACCAGGAGAAAATGGTCCTTTTTGGCGGAAAGGGCGATAAGATAATCCACGGCGCTGATGTTTTTTCCGAAAAAAACCCCTTTGGCGAGGACAAGCCGGTTTAAAAGCTCCTTATCGCCGATATTAACGGAAAAAAAACCCCGTAGCGCCGCCGCCGAGGCGACTTCTATGGCCGACGATGATGCCAGGCCCACCTGCTGGGGAATGTCTCCGGAAAGGGTAAAATTAAGGCCCTTTACCGGATACCCCAATTCGGCAAATACATGAACGGCAACCTTGATATAATTCGCCCAACGATCTTCCCTTTTGTATTTCAGATTCATCAGGGTGGTGCGTTTCCGTTCTCCCAGATCGGCGGCATAGAAACGAAGGGAATTATCCTTACGGAGGCTCACGGCGACCCGCATATACCGGTCAATCGCGGAAGAAAGGTACAATCCGGCCTTTGGTTCGCCATGTTCACCCAAATAATGAACCCGCCCGGGGGCTTCGGCAATAACAACAGATTCGGATCGGTCGGCGTCTAACTCGTATTCGGTACGGTGAAGGGCACCGATGTCCAACATTTTTTATAACCCCTTGTAGTAAAAATTGAGATCTTCCTGATCCGCTTTGCTACATGCCGGTCTTAAGAACCCAAACAAATCGTCGTAAATCTCTAACTTTGATGATACAAGAAAATCGCGGTTTATTCAACAAAAAATCCGCTAAAGAAATCATGTTTTTCTACAGAGGCTTTCCCAAAACTTCAGTTTTTGGGAAAGCAACCTTAGATTTATGGGAAAAAGCGGGTTTTAGACCGCTTTTTCAGAAGCCTTTCCCAAAACTAACCGAGTTTTGGGAAAGGCTCTACAATATGATATTTCCAAGACTCCGGTTTTTAGTGGATAAAATTGGTCCATACCCTTTTTTCTTCCGCGGGATAGGGAACGGTATTTTTCCCCGCTTCAAGGGTTTTAAGCAGCCAGGCCATGTTCCTTCCCATGGTCCGCATCAACAACATCCCCTCTTTATCTTGGAGTGCTTCTTCGGCATTATTGCCGTGGATGGCCCCCCAATAAAAACCCGGGGTAATTATGGCCTGGGCCAGATTCAGGTAGTTATTCAACTGGTGAAAGACCGTAACGCCGCCGGCCCGGCGAAGGGCCGCCGCCGCGGCGCCAACCTTGAATTTTAAATTAATCCCCGGGAAAAACAGCCGGTCCAGGAAACATTTAAACGTACCGGCGATCCCCCCGTAATAGACAGGACTCCCCAGAATGATACCCTCCGAGTCATTAACCTTATTCCGTGATTGGTTAACCGCATCATCGTCAAAAACGCAAGCCTTAAGCTCCCGGCAGCTTCCGCAGCCCATACATCCCCGGATTTCCCTGTTTCCTATCCAGACAAGCTCCGTGGAAATGCCCCCCCTTTCAAGTTCCTCCGCCATGGTCATTATTCCCCTATAGGTTGTTCCATGGTTGTGGGGACTCCCGTTAAAGGCGATTACCTTCATATTGTTACCTCTCTTAGTAGCGTATTTTATCATGGGGAAGATAAAAAAGAGAAGAGAGAGGCTTTCCCAAAACTTCAGTTTTTGGGAAAGCAACCTTAGATTGATGGGAAAAAGCGGGCTTTATACCGCTTTTTCAAGAGCATTTCCTAAAACCAACCGGGTTTTGGGAAATGCTCGAGACATCCGATATTGACGGGGGGAAAAATTTACGTTAACCTTGTTTTTTATATGGTTAACGATGCTGATAAGGGTATTTCCACTAAGGCCTATCTCCTGGAAAGGCTCCGGGGGAGCAGGGATACCCTGATCTCCGGGGAGGCCATGGCAAAGGAACTGAAGGTTTCCCGGGTGGCGGTCTGGAAGGCGGTACAGGCCCTGAAAAAAGCGGGGTATCCCGTTGCCGTGGAGAATGGGGGATACCGGCTGTCCGGCGGGGACCAGGACTTTCTCTACCCTTGGGAATTCGGGGAACGGGAAAATCTCTTCCGCCACTGGGTCAGTACCGACAGTACCATGAACCGGGCGAAAGAACTGGCTCAAGAGGAAAGTCCTTCGGGTACGGTGATCACCGCGGAGCGCCAGACCGCGGGCCGGGGCAGAAACGGGCGAAATTGGGTATCCAATCCCGGGGGGTTGTTTTTCACCCTCCTGGTCCGGCCCGGCTGTACCGTGCGGGAGTATTCCCTTTACACCATGGCGGTCCATATCGCCGCCGCGGAAACCCTTAGCGCCCTATGCGGAAAGGAGGCCCGCCTCCGCTGGCCCAATGATGTGTACATCGGGGATAAAAAAATAGGGGGAATCCTTTCGGAGTTTCACGGGGAAGGGGATTTCGTCTCCTGGCTTAATCTGGGGGTAGGCCTTAATATTAACAACCGGGTTTCACCCCCGGAATCGGTGAGTTGTTTAGACCTTTTAGGACACCCCCTCTCCAGAAAGGCCGTGTTGGTTCAGTTTCTGGAAGGCCTGGCCCGGATACAAAGATCAGCCCCTTCCTTGGAAGAATTAACAAAACAATGGAACCGGAACGCCCTGGGACGGGGGGGGCAGGTTCTGATCATCCCCGGGGATCACCCGCGCAGGGATGTTCCCTGGACGGGTCCCGTCCCGGGGGAGAACCGGGGAAGGGGCAGGTTTTGGGGTATCGATGCTTCGGGCAGGGGGATAGTAAAAACTCCCTTGGGAACCATACGGATATCCCCGGCTTCAGCCTCCCTTTATTTCATCAAGTGAGGCTGTTCCAAAACGTCAGTTTAATTGGAACAGCTTCTTACGCAAATTTCAGAGGAAAAAGCGGGCCGTTTTAACGCGGGCTTAACCGCTTTTCTAAAAGGAGTAATTTTTATGGAAACCAAAATCACCCTGAGGGCCAAAAGAAGGGCCATTGCCCAAACCACCATGGCGGCCCTCTTTGCGGCCCTGATCGCGGCGGGAGCCTTTATCTCAATTCCCCTGCCCTTTTCCCCGGTGCCCGTAACGCTGCAGAATTTATTCGCCCTCCTTTCAGGGCTTATCCTGGGGCCCCTTCCGGGAGGGGCGGCGGCGGCCCTCTTTCTTCTCGCCGGCGCCCTGGGGGTTCCGGTATTTTCCGGCGCCGTCGGAGGGTTCGCCCATTTTTTCGGTCCCACCGGGGGGTTCCTCCTGGGCTACCTCTTGGCGGCCCTCACCGCGGGGTTCATTGCGGGCCGGCCCCGGGGAAACCGGCAGGCGTCCCTCCTCCGGATCATCCTGGCGGTCCTGGCGGGATTCCTTGTGGTGTATGTCCCCGGGGTTATCCGGCTTAAGGTGGTCCTGGACACGGACTGGGGCAAGGCCCTGGCCGTAGGCTTTATCCCCTTCGCCATCGGGGATACCCTCAAGGGAATCGCGGCGGTTCTTATCGCCCCACGGCTGCGCCGGGTCGCGGCGGAACAGACGGATGGCTAAGCCCCTTTTTTCAGTGAAAAATCTGGTCAAGGTCTTCCCCAATGGAAACCGGGGCATCTCCGGTATCGACCTGGATCTTTATGCCGGGGAATGTGTGATCATCGCCGGCTCCAACGGTTCTGGCAAAACCCTCCTCGCGGGGATGCTCCTGGGTTTAATGGAACCCACCGGGGGTGAAATCCGGTTTCAGGGCTGCTCCCTGGACGATGCCGGGGCTGCCCTGCGACACGGTGCAGGATTGGTTTTTCAAGATACCGATGCCCAGATCATCGGGGAGACCGTGGCGGAAGACGTTGGCTTTGGTCCCAAAAACCTGGGTTTTCCCAAGGAGGAAATTCGGCGCCGGGTAAAAGCGGCTTTGACCGCGGTGGGGCTTGAGGATAAAGGGGACTACCCTCCCCGGCGGCTTTCCGGGGGGGAAAAACGGCGGCTGGTCGTGGCGGGGGTTCTGGCCATGGGCTGTGAAACGATGATACTGGATGAGCCCTTTGCCAATCTGGATTGGCCGGGGGTGGTCCAGGTACTTCGGGTCATCCGGGATTTAAAACAAGCCGGAAAAACCCTGATCATCCTGACCCATGAGCTGGAGAAGGTCCTGGCCTTTGCGGACAGGCTCGTCATCCTTAACCAGGGGCTTATTCGGGACGACGGCCCCCCCGGGGAAGTTCTTGACCGGCTTAAGGATAATTACGGGGTTCGGGATCCCCGGTTTTCATATGTCCGGGTGGAGGATTGTACATGGCTCGATTAAGCTTCCGGGATTCCGTTCCGTATGCCTACTGCCCCGGTTCAAGTCTGCTCCACCGTCTGCCTGCGGGGATCAAGCTCCTCCTCTTCCTCTCCTTATCTTTTTCCGTCTTTTTTTTCGGCCTTCCCGGCCTCTGCGGGGGGGGGCTACTCCTCTTTTCAGGAGCCCTTTCCGCGGGGATAAAACCCTGGGAATTGTTCCGGGGTGTCCGGTACCTTTTGATCATGACGCTCCTGGTCCTCGCCTTCAGATCCTGGACGCTCTTTCCCCTACGGTTTAATGTTCCGGGGTTTATAGCGGGTTCCCGGTTTGCCGTGACCATCCTGGTTTCTTTTGCCGCGGCTTCCCTTCTTTTTAAGGTAACAACCATGACAGAATTCCGGGAATCCATCCGTAGGGCCGAAGGGATCCTGGGGTATCCCCTCCTCGCCCTGTTGAAACCCCTGCGTCAGGACTGGGCCGGCCGGCTGCGATACCGGCTGGAACGGCCCCGTCTTAGCTTGGGGATTGCCCTTTTATTGGGGTTCCTGCCTCAGTTTTTTGAAATCTGGGAGACCGCATCCAAAGCCTACACGGCCCGGGCAGGAAAAACGGGGATGTCCCGGATAATAGCCCTTATCCCCGTTGTAAGCGAAGGGATGATGGAACGAGCGGGGGAAACCGCCCGGGCTCTGGAAGCCCGGGGCTTATCCCTCTAATACCCGGCGGCGGCTCCGTTTAAAGGGAATTGCCGGAAATTCCGCCGGAATTTGCCGCGGTTCCCTTTAAATATTCCCGTCAAACTACCGCATTTTGAAATGCGGCTGTTCCAAAACTTCAGTTTTTGGAACAGTTTCCTTAGATTTAGTAGAAAAACCGGGCTTCTGACCGGTTTTTCCAGGAGCTTGTCTAAAACCAACCGGGTTTTGGAACAAGCTCAAATCTCTTTCATTAAAAAAATCAATAGTGGCTTGATCAATCTGATAGAGCGCATTAAAATAACATAATAAGGTTGTTTTAAAATCCAATAGGATTGTCAACCTATATAAACATGAAGCAGTCAGCGTTTCATGGGAATTTATTTGACAGGAAAAAGCAGGATGGTTGAATTCGGGGCTTAATCGCTTTGCTTAAAGCCGATTTTTAAAATAGCCGAGTTTAAAACCGGTGCAAGTGAGCTGGTTTCAAAATCAGTTGTTTTGTTACCGGCGCTTGCGGCTTCTCAAGCGGAAGTCTTGGGAAACTGTATTTTTCAAGGTTGCGCTTCTGAAGTCATGGTCCCCCGGATCATGATTTTGGAGGCGCCACAAAATAATATTAGTTGAAGCTGTTCCAAAACTTCAGTTTTGGAACAGCTTCTTACCCTTGGAGAAAATTGCATAAGCCGTAAATGCTTACCTTATAAGAAATTAGCAATTTTCTCCCAAAGCCTGTTCTAAAACCAACCGGGTTTTGGAACAG
>JAISOO010000037.1 GCA_031275595.1 Spirochaetaceae bacterium
GCCCAGCCTCTGCGGATTTGAGCAGCTCCTCCCCAGCGCCATGGGCCGCCTATTTGAGGTGGAGTTCTGCGTCTTCTCGGGGCTCATGGAAAAGCCTGAGCGGCCCTGCGTTTTTGTCCTGGGAGGGGCGAAGATCAACGACGCCTTCCTTATGATGAGTACGGTTTTGGGCGGCGGCATCGCCGACCAGGTCCTCACCGGGGGCCTCGTGGGGGAAGTCCTCCTCTGGGCGGAGGATTCGGATATTGGGGAAGATGCCCGGAACTTCATCAGACAGGAGGGCTACGAATCCCTGGTGGGAACCGCCAAAGAACTCCGCGCGAAATACCGGGACCGGATCCTGATGCCCGAAGATTTTGCCGCGGTCCGGGAGGGGCGGCGGGCGGAATACCCCCGGGGGCAGATCCCGGAAAATACCCTCATCCTGGATATTGGAACTAAAACCGCGGCCCGTTACCAGGAGCGGATCCGGTCGGCCAAGACGGTTTTTGTCAATGGTCCCATGGGAGTTTTCGAAGAGGCGCCCACGGAACAGGGGACCCGGATGGTGTGGGACGCCTTAGGGGATACCCCGGCCTATACGGTGGTCGGCGGGGGAGACAGCATCACCGCCACCAGGAAGTACGGCAAGACCCAGGCGATCAATTACATCTGCACCGGCGGGGGGGCCTTGATCCGTTTCCTTACCGGGGAGGAATTGCCGGTGGTCAAAGCCCTCCGGTTTGGTTCAAAATTGCGGCAGCCCCAATTTTGAAGCTGTTTCAAATGCAGCCGAATTTTGAAAAAGATTCCATAAAAAGGATCTTCGAGGATGACGATCCTCACCTAATAGAGTAGACTTATTTAGAGAGCCCGGTTGGGTTCTGAAGAGAGTTTGCTATTTTCCGTCAAAGAACCTTTGGTTCGCCGGCGGTGAAGTTACGGTTTATGGCGGAATGTATCCGGTAACGGAATTTCCGGATAAGGACGGCCGCGGCATATTTTCATTGCATGGTAAGGAGGGCCCTTTGCAAAACCCGGTTGGTTTTGCAAAGGGCTTGGGAAAAGCGGTCCAAGGTCCGCTTTTCCACTTAAATCTACGGTTGCTTTTTCAAAATCTGATATTTTGAAAAAGCGTCAGGAGTAATATAATTATGGTAAAAGTCGGTGTAGCAGGTTACGGAGTAATCGGGCAGCGCTTGGCGGACGGAGTATTTCTGCAGAAAGATATGGAACTGGTGGGGATTGCGGACCTCGCCCCTACCCTTTCAATCCGGGCACTGAAGGAAAAAGGGATGCCCTACAACCTGTATCTGGTTGACGGCGCGGACAAGTCAAAATTTGACGCCGCGGGGATCCCCTATCAAGGCAGCTTTGCGGATCTTATCGGCAAGGTGGATATCATGCTGGATTCTTCCCCCGGCGGGGTGGGCGCCAAAAACAAGGAGCTCTACGAAAAAGCCGGGCTTAAGGCCATTTTCCAGGGAGGAGAAAAAAACTCCGTGGCGGATGTTTTTTTCCATGGTTATGCCAACTACGAAAAGGGTCTGGGGGTTAATTACCTCAAACTGACCAGTTGTAACACCACCGGGCTTATCCGCTCGGTGGATTGTTTGGACCGGAAATACGGCGTTGACCGGGTAGCGATCACCATTATTCGCCGGGTCGCGGATCCCGGGGACTACCACCGGGGGCTGACCAATGCCCTGCAGATGGAGAAGGCCCCCTCGCACCAGGCCCTGGACCTGATGACCATCATGCCCCATGTAGAGGCTACCGGTATTCTGGTTCATACCCCGGTTACCCACGGCCATATCATTACGGTGGTGGCCCACGGCAGGGGGGGCAAAAAGATCACCCGGGAGATGGCCCTGGAAGCCTTTAAGAACCACGACCGGATCCGGGTGGTCTCTCTGGAAGACGGTTTTTTGGGGAACGCCTCCTTTTTCCGGTATGCCCGGGATCTGGGGAATCCCCGGGGGGATATGTACGAGATCGGCCTCTGGGAGGACAGTATCGTGGAAAGCGGGGATACGATCATGTACGCCATCAATATCCCCCAGGAATCGGTTACTATTCCGGAAACCATGGATGGTATCCGGGCGGCGCTGAAGATGCAGCCTGATTCTGCCTCGGCTACCGCGGAAACAAATAAATATTTAGGTCTAGGAAAATGGAAAAAATGAAAATTGATCCCTCGTTAAAAAATCTCGACGCCCTGTTCCCCGGTAATTTTACCGAGGACCAAAAAGCCCGGGCAAAAACCCTGTTTCTCAAAAATCTCTCCGCCGAGGCCCACCGGTTCTACGGCGGCAAAATGCAGACCCTGCCCAAGTGCGGAATCTACGGCCTCAATTGGTTTAACATCTGGTATACTCCGGGAGTCTCCCAGATCTCCACCACCATCCGGGATGATAACGACACCTCCTTTGCCCTCTCCAACAGGGGAAACCTGGTGGCGGTGGTCTCCGACTCTACCCGGGTCCTGGGAGATGGAGACTGTACCCCTCCGGGAGGGCTGGGGGTCATGGAAGGCAAGGCCATGATCATGAAGTATCTGGGAGGCGTAGACGCGGCGGCCCTCTGCGTGGATTCCAAGGGACCCGACGGAAAAAGCAACCCCGATAAACTCATTGAGTTTGTCAAGATGATCCAACCTTCCTTTGGGGCCATAAACCTGGAAGATATCAGCCAGCCCAACTGTTTTAAGGTCCTGGACGAGCTTCGGGAAGCCTGCGATATCCCGGTTTGGCACGACGACGCCCAGGGAACGGCCTGCGTTACCCTGGCGGGGCTCATCAACGCCCTCAAACTGGCGGGGAAAAAGATCGGGGATGCCCGGATCGTCCTCCTCGGGGCGGGGGCCTCCAATACCACCATCGCCCGGCTGATCCTTACCGATGGGGGGGATCCCGCCAAAATGGTGGTCTTTGATTCCAAGGGGAGCCTCCATGCGGGCCGGGACGATATCAAGGGGGATAAGCGGAACTACCGCAAGTGGGAACTCTGCGAGCGGACCAACCCCGGCAGGGCTCCGTCCATCGCGGAAGCCCTCAAGGGGGCGGATGTACTTATCGCCCTATCCACCCCCGGACCGGATACGGTAAAACGGGAGTGGATCCGTTCCATGGCGGAAAAGTCCGTCGTTTTTGTCTGCGCCAACCCGGTACCGGAAATTTGGCCCTATGCCGCCAAGGAAGAGGGGGCCTTTATCGTGGCCACAGGGCGGGGGGATTTCCCCAATCAGGTAAATAACTCGGTCTGTTTCCCCGGTATCCTTAAAGGGGCCCTTCTGGTCCGGGCCCGGAAGATCACCGACGGCATGGCCATACGCTGCGCCCACTCCATCGCGGAATTCTCCGAAAAGCGGGGAATAAAGCCGGATAACATTATCGCCACCATGGAGGAAGCCGAGGTTTTCGCCCAGGAAGCGGCGGATGTGGCGATCCAGGCCATCAAAGAGGGGGTCGCCCGGGTGACCCTCTCCTGGGATGAGGTCTACCGCCGGGCCAAGGCGGATATCGCTGCCGCCCGGGCCCTGGTGGAGGATATGAAAAAGCTGGGCCATATCAAAGAACCTCCCCCGCAGATGCTGGATGCGGCCCTGCAAAAGGCCGTTGAAGCGGTAAAATAGCATGGCCCCGGGCAAAAGCGTTTGCCTTTGCCCGGGTACTGTTACCGTTGTACCCCTGAGGTTGGGGTTGTCCGAAACGGCGCGAAATTCGTTCGGACAGTTTCTTTAATGCGGCTTCCCTCTTTGACATGGCCGGGGGGGCTGTATTTGCATTAACCTTGAAAAAAGGACTCGAATTTTAAATAATGAAGATATGAAACTATCGATACCCTATCTGGACAAGAGCTTTCCCCTGGAAATACCCAACGAAAACCTCCTGGCGGTGGCGGAACCCAACGATTTCAGGGCGACCGGAAGCCCGGCGGAGATCCTGGGGGAAGCCTTGGCGCGGCCCTACGGTCCTGCCGACGGGCCTTCTTGCGCCGCGGAAAAACGGCGCGGACAAAGCCTGACCGAATTTCTCCGGGGCGGACGCCGGGTTTTGCTTATCGTCAACGATGCCACCAGGCCCACCCCCACGGAGGCCATTCTTGGCTCCCTTATTCCGGCTCTGGAGAAGGGGGGAATCAAGACGGAAGACATCACCCTCCTCGTAGCTACCGGCGCCCACCGTAAACCCACCGAAGAAGAATACCACCAGATACTCGGGGGCTTCTACGACAGACTCCGGGTCCGGACTATCCACCACGATGCCCGGAAGGATGAAGACATGGCCGACCTGGGCCGCACCCGGAACGGTACCCCGATACTACTCAACAAGATACTTTTTGAGGTGGACCGGATCATCGCCACCGGGAGCGTGGAGCCCCACTACTTTGGGGGCTTTACCGGGGGACGCAAGGCTTTTCTGCCGGGGATCGCCGCCTTCCGTACCATAGAGGCTAACCATAAGCAGGCGTTGTCCCCCTTGTCCCGGTCCCTGGCTCTGGAGGGAAACCCGGTCCACGAGGACATGATGGACGCCCTCCCCCTGATAACGGCCCCCATATTTTCCTTTATGACCGTCCTGAACAAAAAGCAACAGGTGGCCGCGGCGACAGCCGGGGACCTGTTGGCTTCTTTTTATGCCGCAGTGGAGGTCGCCCGGAAAATTTTCTGTGTTTCCATCCCCACCAAGGCGGATATTGTGGTTTCGGCAGCCAAATTTCCCATGGATATAGATCTCTACCAATCCCAAAAGGCTATCGACAACGGGGCCTTGGCCCTTAAGGACGGGGGGACCCTGATCCTGATTTCTTCCTGCCGGGACGGCATTGGGGACGAAGCCTACGCCCGCCTTATGGCTCAGGCATCAAGCCCCGAGGACGCCCTGGAACGGATCCGGGCAGGGTATAAGCTGGGGTATCATAAGGCCGCCAAAATGGCCGCAGTCGCGGGCAGGGCAACGATCAAGGCGGTCGCGGAGCTTTCCGCGGAACGGCTTAAGCCCCTCTTTATCGAAAAGGCCCCTTCCCCCCAGGAGGCTCTGGAGAGGGCCTTAAAAACCGCCAGGGACCGGGGGATCCCCTGTCCAAAGGTCCTGATATTGCCCGATGGCTGTGTCACCGTGCCCGAACCAGCTTTACCGCAATCATGGAAAAAAAACGCAGGTAAAATGAAGATAGTCCTGGCGAGCCCTCTTGTTGAGCCATAGTTCAGGGTCTTGCCTGTTGAGGACGGATCTTTCCCCCGGGGCGTCTTCGCTGAGGACAGAAACGGTTATTGACCCAGGATCCGGGGCGGATTTCCGGAGTTTAGCCGGGGGCGGGGGGCAAAAGCAGGGGGGAATTGGGGGGAAAAGCGGGCTTGACCGCTGATTTCCCGCTATGGGGGCTGACCCCATGGGTCCAAACCCCACCGGCCCAGGCCGCCTTCCAATCCCCGACCGGCACTTCCTCCCCCATCTCAGGCTCTCCATCCACTATCCGCGACCAGTACCGGTCCCCCCAGATGTGGCCGATCCTCCCCGCCAGCCGGTTGTAGCGCTGGGCAAAGGTCTGTTTCAGCCGCTGCATGATCGCGGGGAGTTCCAGCCCGTCCGCGGGCTTAATGTAAAACGTGAGCCAGTCATCCTCCAGGCGCAGCCCCTGAATCGCGAAGTCGAACCGGTTCTTGGTTTCACGGAAGACCTTGGCAAAAAGCGCCAGGGCCTTATACAAACGAAAGAGCGGTTCCCGGTTGTTGACGCGGGTACGGATCTCGTACCACACCCCTTGTTGCAGCTTGCGTAATGGTCTCATATACGGTATATGAGCCTGACTCGTCATTTTGCTTTAATACGGAACAAAGGATAGAAAAAAACTTGAGGTGCCCCCTCTTCCAGTCGCTGCCGGCATCCTTGCCGCCTTTCCCTCCCTCCGGCCGGCGCAGCTTCCGGTTCGCAGCCCTTCCTTGGGGGGGCTTTTATAACTCTTCGGAGAGAGAGGGATTCGAACCCTCGGTACCCTTCCGGGTACACACGACTTCCAATCGTGCACCTTCGACCACTCGGTCATCTCTCCTAAAAAAAATATCCAACGAACATTTTCCAAAACCAACCGATTTTTGAAAAATATTCCAACAATGAATGCCTTTCCCTCCTCCGGTCGGCGCAGATCCCGATTCAAATTCCCTTCTTGGGGGGCTTTATAACTCTTCGGAGAGAGAGGGATTCGAACCCTCGGAACCCTTACGGGTTCAACGGTTTTCGAGACCGCCCGATTCAACCGCTCTCGCATCTCTCCTATAACAACCTGATCGCCATACAATCAGGATTATAATACTCAAACATGGCGATTCAAAAATTATGGTCCTGCCGGACCAGCTGATCCTTTCGAATCCTCTAAAGCGCTCTGCTCATTTAACACGCATCCATGGTTTCACCCTGCTTTTATTTGAGGCTGAGAGGATTCGAACCTCCGACCGTCAGATCCGCAATCTGAAGCTCTATCCAGCTGAGCTACAACCTCTTGAATTTATGGCGCAACGTCCCATGTCAAAATTGAGAAGATTTAACTATCTCCTTATCGAGATGAGCGATATCTTCTCAAGAGTAATCAGTATATATCAGGATGTATCAGTGTGTCAATAAATCGTATTGAGTATTTCGTAACCCCTACAACCGCAGCCGTTCCGCGTGATGGTAGGCTTCGGCCCGCAGGGATTTGACGGATTCGTCCCCCAGGTAGTCGTCAAAGGGCATCATCCGGTCTATGATACCGGCGGGGGTTATTTCGATGATCCGGTTGGCGATGGAATTGACGAATTCGTGGTCGTGGGAGTTAAACAGGATAACCCCGGTAAATTCCAAAAGGCCGTTGTTCAGGGCGGTGATCGCCTCC
This sequence comes from Spirochaetaceae bacterium, assembly GCA_031275595.1. Next base: position 6,853 of record JAISOO010000037.1, read on the forward strand.
AGGTCCAGGTGGTTGGTGGGTTCGTCGAAGATGAGGACGTTCGCCCCGGAGAGCATCATGCGGGCCAGCATACACCGGACCTTTTCCCCTCCGGAGAGGACGTTCACGGGCTTAAGGGCCTCTTCCCCGGAAAAAAGCATCCTCCCCAGGAAGCTCCGCACATAGGTCTCGTCCTGGTCCGGGGAATAGCCCTTGAGCCAGTCGGTGATGGAGAGGGGGGAATTAAAGAGGACGCTGTTTTCCCGGGGGAAGTAGGAGAAGGTTGTGGTTTGGCCCCAGTAGTAGTCCCCGGAATCGGCCTTCTGCTCCCCGGTGATGATGTTAAAAAGGGCGGATTTGGCCCCGTGTTCAACCCCCACAAAGGCGATTTTATCCCCCCGGTTCACCGTCAGGGTAAAATTCGTGAGGACCTCCCTTTCATCAAGAGAAAGGGAGAGCTTTTCTATCCGTAAAACGTTGTTCCCGATATCCCGGTTGGGTTTAAAGGCGGCGTAGGGGAATTTACGGCTCGTAACCGTGACGTTTTCCAGGTCCAGCTTTTCCAGAACTTTTTTGCGGCTCGTGGCCTGACGGCTTTTTGACGCGTTGGAGGCAAACCGCTGAATAAAATCCCGTAATTCCCGGGCCTTTTCCTCCCGCCTTTTAAGCTGGTCCCGGGCCTGACGCTGGAGCATCTGGCTCATCTGGTACCAAAAGTCGTAGTTCCCCGTATAGAGGGTGATCTTATTAAAATCAATATCGCAGATATGGGTACAAACCGCGTTGAGAAAATGGCGGTCGTGGGAAACCACGATTACCGTATTGGGAAAATCAATAAGAAAATCCTCAAGCCAGGCGATGGATTCCAGGTCGAGGCCGTTGGTAGGTTCGTCCAGGAGGAGGATGTCCGGGCTTCCAAAGAGGGCCTGGGCAAGGAGGACCCGGACCTTTTTAGATTCGTCCAGTTCCGCCATGGTTTTATCCAAATCGGCGTCATCAAAACCCAGTCCCGCAAGGAGCTGCCCTACCTGAGCCTCCGCCTCCCAGCCCCCGAGGTCGGCAAAATCGGCCTCCAGTTCGCTGGCCCGCATACCGTCGTCTTCGGTAAAATCTTCTTTGGCGTAAATGGCTTCCCGTTCCCGCTGTACCCCGTAAAGTTTTGGATACCCCATGATCACCGTCTCCCGGACGGGGAAGTTCTCAAAGGCAAAGTGATCCTGCTTGAGGACGGCGATCCGCTGACCGGGGCTGAGGGAAATTTCCCCCTGGTCGTGTTCCATTTCACCGGAGAGGATCTTGAGGAAGGTGGATTTTCCCGCGCCGTTGGCGCCGATAACGCCGTAACAATTTCCGGGGGTAAATTTAAGGTTAACGTCCTTAAAAAGGGTCCGTTCCCCAAATTTAAGGCCTATGTCGCTGAGGGTGATCACTGGTTTGATTCCTTGGAAGCGCCCTGATTCCGGTCTTTCTTAAAAAAGCCGGCGATCCGGGTGAGGATCCCCGCTTTTTCAGGCTTGGTTCCGGAAGGAACAGCGGCTTTCGGGGTCGGTTCCGGCGGACGTTTCCCGGCAGGGGGTCTTTCCCGGGCCGGGCCCGGCCCTTTTTGCCGGGGGGGAACATTCCGCCCCCCGCCTTGGCGCTGTCCGGTTTTACGGCCTTCCCCAGTCCGATCCTGCCGGGGGCTGCCGGCGGGGGGCTCCTGATGCCGGGGGCCGTTCCGGCGGCGTGTTTTGGGGGGAGCGGTTTTTTCGCCGCCCCGGGATTCACCGGCGGCAGGGGGCTGCCGGTTTTCGGGAGGCTTCCGGGGATGACGAACCGGCCCGCCTGGAGACGAATCGTATTTCTGCTTGTAATAGGCCATCCGTTGGTCAAAGGAAAGGTGGGAAATTTCC
>JAISOO010000056.1 GCA_031275595.1 Spirochaetaceae bacterium
CCCAATGCCGGTCCGGGTTTTGGAAATAACGGGGTCAACAAATTTATTGTGGGCTACCCCTATCGGGGGCTGCCCCCCGCCCCCCCCCCCCCCCCCCTGTTGGCCCCCGGCGGCAAACACGATGCCGGAAACCAGAGAAAGGATCAATACGCCCATAGCTGCTCTTTTCATACACTATCCTCCAAAGTAAAATAAATTTGTTTTAGTATACACCGGAAATGTCCAAAACGCAAGTTATTTTGGATTATTTTTCAATACTGAGGCTGTTTCCAAAACCCGGTTGGTTTTGGGACAGCCTCAAATGAGAAAAAAGCGAAAACCCGGCGGTTTGCGGCCGTTCCCTTCGTTTGTAAAGCCGGGAGACGCTGATATATAGCCATAGGGGTTTCATTTGAAGAAGATGGATCGCGGGTCTCACCGGACCCGTGGGAGCCTGACCCCTAACCGGGAGCCTGACCCCAGCCGGGAGCCTGACCCCCAGGCCTAGAGCCTGACCCCCAGCCTAGAGCCTGACCCCATGCATATCTTTTCGGGTGGACTGGGAAATACCGGGTACGGCAGGGCTTGTGTACATCCCCCGGAACATGGTATTTTTTCTCTGACATGAAAGCCGCCATAATCTTTGGATCCCAATCAGATAAGGCTGTGATGAAAAAGGCCGCCGATGTTTTTCGGGAATGGGGGGTGGAATTTTCCGCCCACATCCTCTCCGCCCACCGGGTGCCGGAGCTGCTGAGAGAGACCCTGATAAAGCTGGAAGCGGAGGGGACCGAGGTGATCGTTGCCGGGGCGGGATTGGCCGCCCATCTGCCGGGGGTGATTGCCAGCCTGACCCTTATCCCCGTTATCGGCGTGCCCATCGCCTCCGGGGGGCTGGGGGGCCTGGACGCCCTGCTTTCCATAGTACAGATGCCCAAACCTATCCCCGTGGCTGCCGTGGGGGTGGATAATGGGGCCAATGCCGCGTATCTCGCCTGCCAGATCCTCAGCCTGAAATATCCGGCCCTACAGGAACGGCTCGCCGCTTTCAGGGCGCGCATGAAGGCCGAATTTGCCGGGGATAACAAAGGAGTGGACCTATGAGCGAAAACCAAGCCGGTCTTGGGGAAGTAACCGCGGGACCGGTACTTTATGAGGGAAAGGCAAAAAAGGTATTTGCCGCCAGCCGGGATGATCTGGTTATTATCCACTATAAAGATGACGCCACCGCTTTTAACGGCGAAAAAAAGGGGCAAATAGCGGATAAGGGCGTTTTAAACAACAAAATTGCCTCATCCCTCTTTGAGCTGCTGGAAAGCTCCGGGGTGCCCACCCACTTTATCGCCCGGAAATCCGACCGGGACATGGTGTGTAAAAAGGTCAGGATCATCCCCCTTGAGGTAATAGTCCGGAACGCCGCCGCGGGCTCCATGGCAAAGCGGCTGGGTCTCGCCGAGGGAACCCCCCTCAAGACCACGGTTTTTGAGCTTTCCTACAAGGACGACGCCCTGGGGGACCCCCTGATCAACGAATACCACGCCGTGGCCATCGGCGCCTCAACCTTTGAGGAGATCGAAGCGATCAGAGACATCACCTTCAGGGTTAACCGGATCCTGTCGGCCTTTTTTCTTAAACGGGGCATCCGCCTTATCGACTTTAAGCTGGAATTCGGCAGGGTGGAAGCCGGCGCCGGCGCGGGACAACTGGTGCTGGCCGATGAAATCTCCCCGGATACCTGCCGGTTCTGGGACGCTGAAACCAACGAAAAACTCGACAAGGACCGCTTCCGCCGGGATCTGGGAAAGGTCAAAGAAGCCTATGCCGAGATCCTGAACCGCGTGGATACCTGATGGCTGCCGGCATGAGCGACAAATTGAAAGAAGCCTGCGGGGTTTTTGGCGTTTTTTTTCAGGACCCGGAAAAAGACGCGGTTCCCCTGATCTATTACGGCCTCCTCTCCCTGCAGCACCGGGGGCAGGAAAGCGCCGGGATCGCCGCGGTGCGCCATAAAACCATCGAATGCCGCAAGGGCATGGGGCTGGTGGGGGAGGTCTTTACTCCCGAGGTTCTGTCCCGGCTCCGGGGTTCCGCCGGAGTGGGGCATGTGCGGTATTCCACCAGCGGCACCAGTTCCATTGAAAACGCCCAGCCCTTTATCAGCCGGTTTAAGCTGGGCTCTATCGCGGTGGCCCACAACGGCACCCTGACCAACGCCGACGTGGTCCGGGAGTTACTGGAAGACGCCGGGGTGGGCTTTACCTCGTCCAGCGACAGCGAGGTAATCGTCAACCTCATCACGAAAAACTACAAAAAGGGCCTGGAAAAGGCCCTGACCGATACGATCAAATTCATCAAGGGTTCCTATGCCCTGGCGGTGCTGACCGACGACGCCCTGGTGGGGGCCCGGGACCCTAACGGGCTCCGGCCCCTGTGCCTGGGAAAAATCGAGGGAGGCTGGATCCTGGCCAGCGAATCCTGCGCCGTCGATTCGGTGGGCGGGGAGTTTGTCCGGGACCTGGAGCCCGGGGAAATGGTTATCATCAACAAAGAGGAGGTCCTCTCCTTTACCTTCAGCGAGAAAACCCGGCAGGCGGCCTGTTCCTTTGAATACGTCTATTTTGCCCGGCCGGACAGCGTTATCGACGGGGTGGATG
>JAISOO010000057.1 GCA_031275595.1 Spirochaetaceae bacterium
CGTCAATGTCCACCCGTACATCGTCTCCCTGTTCCACCACCTTGTAGGGGACCAGCTTCATCTCATTGCTAACTTCCGAATACCGGCGGCCCATGAACCTTTTTATCGAATAAATGGTGTTTTCCGGGTTGGTGATCATCTGGTTTTTTGCGGGCTGGCCGATGACCCTTTCCCCTTTGCTGGTAAAACCCACAATAGAAGGAGTGGTACGCCCGCCCTCGGAATTCTGGATCACCACCGGTTCACCGCCCTCAAGGACGGCGACGCAAGAGTTGGTGGTTCCTAAATCGATTCCAATTATTTTTCCCATTATATAGACTCCTTTTCCGCATTTTTAATGCGCGTCTTAAAAAAATATATACAAATCCGTATCACGGGCTTGTTGACGCCGCCGGTTCTTCTGCCTCCGCGGGCTCTTCGGCCCGGGGATTTTCCGGCATCAAAACCTTTACCTTGGCGCTCCTGATGACCCGGTCCTTTAAGGTAAAGCCCTTAAGAAAATCCTCCTGTACCACCGGTTCGGTAATCTCCGCAGATTTCTCCATCATTATCGCTTCATGCCGGTTCGGATCAAAGCTTTCCCCCGCAGAATCAAAGCGTTTTAGCGCCCATTTATTTTCCAGTTGAGAGATTAGGCGTTTTTCAATCATACTAATCCCCTCATAAAAGCCATCAAAATCCCTGGACGTTTCCGCGGACTTTATGGCCCGCTCAAAATCGTCTATTACGGGGATCAGATCCTGAAGAAGGCTCTGGTTCGCAAAGTCGATGGCTTCCTGTTTTTCCCGGTTCATGCGCTTCCGAAAATTCTCAAATTCCGCCGCCTTCCTAAGATATTGATCACCGGCCTCCCTAAGCTGTTCTTCCAGGGCTTGTATCCGTTCCTCCGCGTCCTCGGCCGGCTCCGGCGGGGCTTCGTCTTTCCCGCCGCATTGATCCGCCCTGGCATCCTGTTCGGCGGATGCCTCCTCCCCGGCCTGATCCGTGGTTTCCACATCGGTATCTTCCGCCGGGGGAACGGGGTTCTCTTCCTCTTTTTTCACATGAGAATGATGCTTTGACATGAAAACTTCCTAAATACATTTTTAAAAAATCTCCCAATCATAAGATTGGGAAGCTTTTTCTGATTTTTTTCAGATATATAGAAACATACTTATACATAGGCCCAAAGGTCAAGAAAAATTCATTACTAAGTTATATAAATTCGAGAGAAACGGTATATTACTGTCCGGTTTAATACGATTTTTAAAAGAACACGTGTGCCGCATACTGATCGATCAGTACCAGCGCCCCCAGGACCGCCACGTAGATCGCAAAACCCCTTAGGGACCGTTCCCGGACTATTTTGAGCATAAAGCTTACCGCAAAGAACCCCACCACCCCGGCGGCGGCGGTTCCGGCTATGATGGGCGCCGGGCCTATGCTGCCCCGGGGCCCGCCGATAATATCCTTTAATTGCAGGACCAGGGCCCCCAAAATGGCCGGGATGGAAAGGAGGAAAGAGAAGCGGGCCGCAAAGTCCCGCTCCAGTTTGCGGGAGAGGGCCCCCGAAAGGGTAAGCCCTGAACGGGAGACCCCGGGGATAATGGCCACCCCCTGGAGGATGCCGATGATCACCGCATCCAGCCAATTCATGGTTTCTCCGTTCCGGAATTTGCCGGATCTCCCGGACAGGTATTCCGACACCAGGAGGGCCGCGGCGGTAAAGAGAAAGGCGAAGCCCAGATAGGCCGCGGAATGGAACGCCTCTTCAATAAAATCCCTAAAAACCAGGGCAATGATAACCGTGGGGATGGTCGCCAAAATCAAAAGTCCCGTAAGGGGCTGGATAGGCCGGCGTACTATATTCCAAATATCCCTTCGTAATACAAGAAATACCGCCGCCAGGGTTCCCCCGTGGACCATGGTATCGAAAAGCAGCACCGGTTCGGAGATGCCAAAGATCTTCTGTAAAAGAACCAAATGGCCGGAGCTGCTCACCGGCAGAAACTCGGTAATGCCCTGGACCGCGCCCAGGATGATGGCCTCTATTATTCCCATGGATACTCCTGTATTACCTGTATATGCGATATTAGCGGGCTGTTCAAGCCAGGGCATTGATGCCCGATGATTTGTTCAAAATTTGAACAACTTTGCATTTAGGTATTGCAATGGAGCTTATAAATATGATATGGTGATTTCCTAAAGCGGTCCGGCTGCGCCGGCTGCGGGTCCGGCAAGCCTGTTGCGGCGGCGGCCGGATTCTTAATGGGAAGCGCTCCTCTGTTCATTGCCGGATCGCCGGTAATGCTATTATATTGAACCTTCATACGGATTAAAGATGTGCCATACAAAAAAAACAATAGCCGCAATTTCAAAATACTGTTAAGGCTCCCCGCCATCCTGGTCGTGGCGGTAATCTGGGGGCTTTCTTCCCAAAGCATCCTGCCCCAGCCCAAAGGTATATTGGGACTAGACAAGGTACAGCATATTATCGCCTATCTGGTCCTTGCCGGAACGGTTTCTTTGTGGTTTTTCCGGGGGCAGGGGACCTCTTACCGGTGGCGGACCCTGTTTTTAATCTTTTTTATCACCCTGGCCTATGGTGCAATTGATGAATTGCACCAGTATTTTGTGCCCGGCCGGGACTGTAATGTCTGGGATTGGCTTGCGGACAGCCTGGGCGCTATGATGGGAACCGCTTTAGCCATACCGGTTATGGGGTGGATTAACAAAAGGCTGGTCAAAGCATGAGGGGAATTATTCTTGCCGGGGGCGCCGGCACCAGGCTCTACCCGATTACCAGGGCGGTATCCAAACAGATCCTGCCCCTTTACGACAAACCGATGATCTACTATCCCCTGTCGGTCTTGATGTTGGCGGGAATTCGGGAGATCCTCATCATTTCCACTCCTCGGGATTTGCCCTTTTTTAAGGAGCTTTTCGGTTCCGGTGATTGGCTGGGGATGGAATTCACCTACAAGGTTCAGGAGAGCCCCCGGG
>JAISOO010000181.1 GCA_031275595.1 Spirochaetaceae bacterium
TTGCATAGATATGCAAAAAATCCTCGATTATTGGGCTCCTTTATGCAGTTTGCAGGGTATAAAAATTCACTTTTGTGAATTTTTATACGATTTTGCGCTGAAGCGCAACAAACTGCTAGAGATGCCGCCAGTATTCCGGCGTAAAAAGGACAAATACCGTCCATAATTCAAGCCTTCCCGTGATCATCACAAAAGAAAAGAGCCATTTTATGTGATCCGGAAAGGCCCCGTAATGAGCTGAAGGGCCTATGGCGCCGAAGCCTATGCCCACATTTCCGGTTACCGCCAGGGCGGCGCAAAAGGAAGAAAAAATATCGGTTCCCGACGCGGCGGTGATCAGGGTAACGATGGTGACCACCATCATGTAGAGAAAAATAAAACCCGCCACCCCATAGACCACGTCCTTCCGGCCCACTTTCCGGTTAAGCTGGACGCTAAAAATGCCCCGGGGATAGATGATCCGCCGCAGCTCATTCCCCGCCTGCTTAAAAAGCACCACCAGCCGCACCACCTTGACGCCGCCGGCGGTGGAAGAAGAACAGCCCCCGATAAACATGAGGCCGAAAAGTACGGTCCGGGCCAGGGCCGGCCAGGCCTCATAGTCGGTAATGGCGCTCCCGGTGGTGGAGAGGAAGGAAGCGGTCTGGTACGCGGCGTACCGGATGGCGGAGCCCACCGAACCGTAGACCGGGATCAGGCAGAGGGCGATTATCCCCGCGGCGGTCATAAAAATAATCAGATAGGCCCGGAATTCGGAGTTGCAGCCGACATCCCGGATCTTTCCCCGGATAAGGCGGTAATAGAGGTTAAAGTTGATCCCGGCCAGGAGCATAAAAACCGTGGTGACCACCTCAATAAATCCGGAGTTATAGAAACGCAGCCCGCTGTTTTTGGTGCTGATCCCCCCGGAGGCGATAACCACAAAGGCGTGGCAGAGGGCGTCAAACCAGTTCATCCCCCCCAGAAGGTACAACCCGGTCAACGCCGCGGTCAGGCCGCCGTATACCAGCCAGAGGATCTTGGCGGTGGCGGTAATCTTGGGGGTAATCTTCTCCTTTTCCGGCCCCGTGATCTCGGCTTTGATAAGCTGGAACCCCCCGATTCCAAAGAGGGGCATCAGGGCCACGGTAAGCAGGATTATCCCCATGCCGCCGAACCAGTGGGTCATGCTCCGCCAGAAAAGCAGGGACCGGGGCAGGGCCTCGATATCGAAGATGGTGGTTCCTCCGGTCGTGGCAAACCCGCAGGTGCTCTCGAAAAACGCGTCGGTAAAGCTGATGCCCCCTCCCGCCAAATAATAGGGGATGGCCCCCATCAGGCTTATCAGGATCCAGGTGAGGGTTACCAGAAAAAACCCGTTCCGGGCGCTGAACCGGAGGGGTATCTTCTTCCGGGAAAGCATGGCGGGGGCGGCGGCGGCCAGGGTAATTCCCATGATAAGGGCAAAGGCCCGGATCATGGCGGTTTCTTTGAAGGCCAGGGCCATAATAAGGGAGGGCAGCATGATCAGGGACAGGACGCCCAGGAGGAAAAAAAGGACCCGGAAAAACATAAAAACTTTCATCACCGAACCAAACTTTTCACCGGCTCACCCCCTACTGCCGCCAATAATCCCGGGAGAAAAAAACAAAGGCGGTCCATAGTTCCAGCCTCCCCGCGATCATCACCAGGGAAAGGGCAAATTTTACATACCCCGGAAATTCCTGGAATATTGCCCCGGGCCCCAGGGCTCCCAAGCCCAGGCCGATATTCCCCAGGGTAATGAGGGCGGCGCTCAGGGAAGAAAATATATCCATCCCGGCGCTGCTGACGATCAGGGCGGTGATCAAAACCAAAAACAGGTAGAGGAACACAAAGCCCGCTACCCCGTAAACCACGTCCTTTCGCCCCACCTTTTGGTTCAACCGTATGCTAAAGACCCCCTTGGGGTACAGGAGCCGTTTCAGCTCGTTTCCCGCCTGTTTGCCGAGGACCACCAGCCGCACCACCTTGATCCCCCCGGAGGTAGATCCCGAACACCCCCCAATAAACATGAGGAAAAAGAGGACCCCCTGGGCTGCCGGGGGCCACAGGTTATGATCCGCCGCGGAAAAACCGGTGGTGGTCAAGATGGACGCCGCCTGAAAAAAAGCCTTCCGCAAAGATTCCCCGGCGGAAGCCGTTTGGGGAAGCAGCGCAAGGGTAATGATCCCCGCGGAAACCAGGATTATCCCCCCGTATGCCTTGGCCTCGCTGTTATTAAGGATATCCCGGTACTTGCCCCGGGACAAGCGGTATAAAAGGGCGAAGTTGACCCCCGAAAGGAGCATAAAAACCGTACAAACCCCCTCGACCCAGGGGGAGTTATAGGCGCCGATGCTCTTGTTCCGGACGCTGAACCCCCCGGTGGCTATGGTCGCGAAGGAGTGGGTTACCGCGTCAAACCAATTCATGCCGCCGGCGCGGAGGAGCAGGGCCTCCAGGGTCGTGAGGATCAGGTAAAGAACCCACAGGAGCTTGGCGTTTTCCGTAATTTTGGGGGTGATCTTCTCCTTTTCGGGCCCGGTAGTCTCGGCCTTGATCAGCTGGAAGCCCCCTATCCCCAGGAGGGGGAGCAGGGCCACGGTTAAAACCACGATCCCCATGCCCCCCAGCCAGTTGGTCATGGACCGCCAGAAAAGCAGGGCCCGGGGCATGATCTCCACATCGGCGATCACCGTGACCCCGGTGGTGGTAAACCCCGAAGCGCTTTCAAAAACCGCATCGTGCCACCGGGGAAGCCAGCCGGAAAGGTAATAGGGGACCGCCCCTAAAAAACATATCAGGAGCCAGGCAAAAAAAACCAGCAGAAACCCGTCGGTGGCGCTGAAGCGAACCGGCTGTTTCCAGGTGAGGATCGCCACGGGCAGGGCCGGGATCAGGACCGCCAGCATGGGCGCCATAAAAGGCCGGATCAGGTCCCCCTCGCCGTAAACCACAGCCAGTACCACGGGAATGACCATGGTCAGGGCGAACACCCCCAAGAGCAGCAGGAGCACCCGGAGAACGACGAGCCGTCTCATGGGGAGGCGCCGAAGATCCGCTCGATTTCCATTTCACCGCTGTTTTTCGCGATGAGGACGATCCGATCCCCCCGCCTGAAAACATAATCCCCCTGGGGAATAAAGGCCCCTTCCTCGCGGGTAACCAGCATAACCAGACCCCCGGCGGGGAGGCTGAAATCCGTGATAGGGGTGTCCGCCACCGCCGCGTTGGGGCCTATCTCAATTTCGATAATATCAATGCTGCCGTCCCCGATACGGTGGACCCCCCGGACGCCGCCGCCCATAAGGTGGGACAGGATGGAATCAACCATCACCGACTTCATGGGGATCACCACATCCACCCCAAGCTGCCGGGCTATGGCCGCGTACCCCGAACTGGTTACCATGGCAATCGCCCGGCTGACCCCCCGGGATTTAAGGTAAATCGCGGCAATCATGTTGAGTTCCTGATCATTGGTGGCGGTAACGATCAAATCCAGGTCATCAATCCGCTCCTCGGCGACAAAACTTTCATCGGAAATATCTTCGTTGAGGATCAGCGCCTGGGGAAAACGGGCGGCCAGATCCTTGCAGAGGTTATAATCTTCCTCAATAATGATAATCCGGCGGCGATTTTGGGAGATCAGGGATTTTAACAGGGAGAAAAAGGCCGGTTCCTGCTTCTCCGGTTCCTGGCCCAGAAGCCCCTCGGCGATGAGCGCCCCCACCCGGCCGCCGCCCACGATGCCTATTTTCCGCAGGGGCTTTTCGGAGCCGCCGGCAAGGTTAAAAATGGCATCCATCTCCTTTTCTTTGGCGAGGATATGGACCCGGTCCCCCGAGGCAAGGACTGTGGCCCCCGTGGGAAGGATGCTTTCCCCCTCCCGCTCCACCAGGGTGATGAGGCTTTCCCCCTTGACCAGGCTGCGGAAATCGTTAAGCTGAAAGCCGTCAAGGGCGCTTCCCTGAACGATATCAATGGATCCCAGCTCGTAGGTGGTATCGGCAAAGGCCAGCACATCCCCCATGGCGCCGTGTTCAATGGCGCTTAATACCGACCGGGAGGCCTCCACATCGGGATGGACAAAAAAATCGATTCCCAGGATACGCTCCCCAGCCCGGTTCAGCCTGACGTAATCGTCGTTCCGTACCCGGGCGATTTTGAGTAAATCGGGATACCGGGAGGCAGCCAAACCGCAGATGATCATATTAACCTCATCGGAATCGGTAACACAAACCAGGGCATCGGCCCGGGCGATGCCGGCTTCTTCCAGGGCGTTGATGCTGTTCCCCTCGTCCTGGAGTACCAGACAATCCAGCCGGTTGGAAGCATGACGGGCCCGTTCCGCATTGGATTCGATCAGAGATACGTCATGTTTTTCCTGTATAAGATGCCGGGCAACCTGGGTACCTACCATACCCGCCCCAACGATAACAATACGCATGATCCTTGTTTATTATATGGATCTTTTTCAAAATGTCAAATTCGAAAGCGGCCTCAGGGCAAAAACATTTACTTGAGCAAGCGGCTGTTCCAAAAATTGAAGTCTCGGAACAGCTCAGGGCGGATTTTTCCCCCGGGGCGTCTTTGAGGAGACACGGAACGATGGCTGGCTCGGCTTCCATGGCGGATTTCCGGGGATTTAGCCGGGGGCGGGGGGTAAAAGCAGGGGGGAACTGGGGGGGAAAGCGGGGTTTGCCGCTGATTTCCCACCTTGGGGGCTGACCCCATAGTTCCAAATCCCGCCGGCCAAGGCCGCCTTCCCCTCCCCAGCCGGCGCTTCCTCCACCAGCTCAGGCTCCCCATCCAGAATCCGCGACCAGTACCGGTCCCCCCAGATGTGGCCTATCCTCCCCGCCAGCCGGTTGTACCGCTGAGCAAAGGTCTGCTTCAGCCACTGCATAATCGCCGGGAGTTTCAGCCCGTCCGCCGGCTTGATATAAAACCGCAGCCAGTCATCCTCCAGTTGCAGCCCCTGAATCGCGAAGTCGAACCGGCTCTTGGTTTCACGGAACACCCCGGCAAAAAGCGCCAGGGCCTTATACAAACGAAAGAGCGGTTCCCGGTTGTTGACGCGGGTACGGACCTCGTACCATACCCCTTGTTTCAGCTTGCGTAGTGATCTCATACAAGGTATATGGGCCTGACTCACCGTTTTGCTTTAATAAGAGACAAAAAATCGGGAAAAAAGGCCCTTGGGGTCTGAGCCCGCCTTTCCATCGAGGTGCCCGGGGCCAATCTCAAGATTGGCCCCCCGTTATGGGGGACAGCGGCCCATGTTGGGGCCCACGCCATGCTGCGTTTATTGGATCGACACGCTGCGCGTGCGGTATCGGGCGGGCCCGGGGGCCAATCTCAAGATTGGCCCCCCGTTATGGGGAACAGGGGCCCATGTTGGGGCCCACGCCGTGCTACGTTTATTGGATCGACACGCTGCGCGTGCGTTGTTGGGTGGGCGTCCTCCCCGGCAGGCTCTTCCATCAGGAGCGGCCGGAATAAATCTTCCCTATATTGTTTTGCGGGTCAAGTTTAGCCTGAAGGACGGGGTATCGTCATGCACACGGAAATTTATTGTACTGCCGGGTCTCAAGCCCGCCATCCTTTGCAGGTTCGAAGATTCGCCCTGAAACTCCCCCGCGAACCGGTGAGCGGGTTCTTGGTTGCGACCCGGCTTCGAATGAGCCTTCGGTACATGCAAAATTACCGCTGCTTAGTCCCCGGCCCTTGCCGTACTCATTAGTTCCAGAAATCCCGGGTAGGTAACCGCCGCGCTTTCCGCCCCTGTTATCTCCACGGGCCCCGCGGCGCCCAGGGCCGCCGCCGCCAGGGCCATAACCACCCGGTGATCCCCCCGGCCGTCCACTACGCCCCCTTGAAGGGGGCCGCCGGTCCCCTGGATGACCAGCCCGTCGGGACGTTCTTCGCATAAAGCCCCCAGGCGCCCCAATTCCCGGGCCATGACCGCAATCCGGTCGGTCTCCTTGATCCGGGCATGGGCCGCGTTGACCAGGGCGGTTTTCCCCCGGGCGAAACAAGCCGTCGCCGCCAGCGCGGGGAGTACGTCCGGGGCGGCGTTTAGATCGAATTCCCCCCCCCGCAGCGGCCCGGTTCGGGATACGGTAAGAAGCCAGGCGTTGTCAGGGGGCTCTTTCGTCCAGGTTACGTTGCAGCCCATACGGGCGAGGATATCGAAAAAGACCTTGTCCCCCTGGGGGTCCTCCGGATCCAGGCCGAGGAGGCGCGCCGGCCCCCCGGTGATGGCGGCGGCGGCGGCGGGAAAGGCCGCGGAGGAAAAGTCCCCCGGAACCGGGCCGTTTAAAGGCCGGTACCGCCCTCCCCCGGGGATGCGGAAAAAAGAAAGATCCTCCTTCCCTTCATAGGGGACGCCCTGGGCGTTGAGGTACGAAAGGGTCAGGGCAATATAGGGTTTCTCGTTGAGGAGGGGTACGTCGATTTCCGTAAGGGTCCCTGCCGGGGCCAGAGGAGCCGCCAGGAGCAGCGCCGAAAGGTATTGGCTGGTCGGGCAGGGAAGATTGACCCGGCCGCCCCTCCAGGGGCCCTCCACGGTTATGGGGGTACAGCCATGCCGGGAACAAACCTTTACCCCCAGCCCTGCCAGCGCGTCCAAAAGGGGGCCGGCCCCGCGCCGGGCTATCTGCTCATCCCCGGTAAAAGTTACCGGAGCCTTTCCCAAGGCGGCGGCGGCCAGGGCGAGAAAAAGGGTGGTCCCGGAATTCCCCACATCGCAGGCCGCCGGCCGCGCCGGAAAGCCCCCCCCTCCCCCCGCGCCGGTGCCCCGGACCGTCCAGCGGCTTAGCCTGGCCCCCTGCCCGTCCGGGGGATTGGCGCAGAGGCTGCCGGCGGAACGTTCTTCGGCGATCTCCGCCCCCAGGGCCCGGCATACGGCGGCACAGGAACGGGTGTCCAGGGAATCCAGGGGATAGGCGATCTCCGAAACCCCCTCCCCCAGGGCCGCCATAAGAAGCCGCCGTATGGTATGGGACTTGGAGGCCGGAATACGGAGAACCCGGGTAAACCGGTGGGGAGTGATAAGCGCCTGCATGATTTTTTACTCTACCGAAAACAGAATTGTTCGGCAACTCCCGCAAACCCGCTCGTTTTGAAGAAGCCGAACCACCGGCCCGCATGAGGTCATGTTGAAAGGTTTTACCTGTTCCTCCTTTTACGAGCCTTCGTGACGCAATGCCGTTCGTGGTTAAACAGAGAATTACCCCCGTTCCTCCCGGCAAAACCTTGACAGCGGAATAGAAACTTTATATATCTATACTATGGCGCAAGATAATAATTTTCAGGGAGAACTGGATCCTGAAATGACCGGATTACTTGGAACAGCCGTAAAACAACCTTTGTCTGACAACAGTCCTGATTATGATCCGTCTTTTGAGGATTCCGAGAACGAAGAAACCGGCGGCTCTGACAACGGTTTGGAAGAATCAGGGGTGGATCTTCAGTCAACCGGGTTTCCCGAAATAAGCAAACGCTTTGAAGATCAGCCCCACACCGCCTTTGATGATCCCAATTACTATAAAACCGCTCTGTCCCATGAGGGAAATATTGCCCAGCGGATTCACATGATCCTGCAAAAATATATTAATTCCAAGGACATCAAGGATCGGGGGGTTTTCAGGCAGCAGCTTACCACCGTCTACTGGGATTTTTGGGGAGGAGTCGCCCGGCAGGCGACGGGAAGATTGCCGGATCCCAAAAAATACCTGCTCCGTTTCGGTATTCTGCATCCCACCTTTATCGACGCCGAAACCCGGAATTTCTTTGCCAGGCTGGTAGTGGAAAACGATCTTGCCCAGCCCATCTACTATATGGACGAGTGGTTTAATCTGGTAGGAAAGGGGACCATCAGAATTTCCACCACCGATGAGGTCCAGGTTGTCAGGAGCAATTCCCAGATCCAGCTGCAGCAGCTTTTGGATAAGGCCAAGGGGAAACTTGAGGGCGCCCGGGGCCTCCTCAAGGCAAAAGACGTGGAGCGCACCAACCTTGAAAACGCCCTGACGGAACGGATCCAGCTTATTATGGAGCATTTCCCCCTGGAGGGGCTGCCGGAGATAAACGCCGGTTACAGCGACAGCCAAAAACGGGGTTTTGCTGAAATCCAGGAACTTTTGAAAAATATGCTTAAATCGGACCGGGATCTGAACAGTTTTTCCAAGGATTTTTTCCAGGCCGAAGAGGATGTCAGTATCCTGCAGGAAAAACTTGCGGAAGAGCAGGACAAAAACGGCGCGGACACCCAGGCGGTGGACACCGAATTCGGTACGATCCGGCAAATGGCAAAGATGACCATAGGCCGGCAGGGCAACCATTTCCCGATCTTAACCAGGGAGTATTTCCACTGCACCCCCAATGACGTGGGCTTTCGGGAGAATGTCATTGCCCAGCTGGCCCGGATAGAAAGCATCGACCCCGAAGTTTTTTTCCGGATCTATAAAAACAGGGCCACCCGGATAGCCCCCTTTGTCATACTCATCCCCAGCTACGGGGATCTGGGGATATGCTGGGAGCCCTTTGACCGGTTTAACCGGGCGACCAGCCGAGGCCGTATCGCCATCCCCATGTACCCCAAAAGCCTGACCATAGCCCTGCTTTCCGCGGTGGCGGATCTGCGCTGGCAGGTTGCCAAGGAAAAGGCTTCATACTATTGGATGGAAGAGGGCCTGACCGGCAACTACTACCAGTGGTTCTCCGCCCGCAAGCTTAAGGGGGATTTAAAGGATTACTTTATCGAAGACTACATCACCTGGATGACGAAAGAAAGCGAGGGGATCCAAAAATTGGATAAGGAAGTCCGGGGCATTTTTTGGCGGTATATGCCTTTTGCCCAGCCGGTTAAGGAAAAACTAAAAAACCGCAGCTTTATCTATCAGGAACTTTATCAGCGGGATATTAACCGGGCCATGTCCGACGGGTATTAAAAAACCGCCTCACTTCCTCCGCCTGCCAAAGATAGGATCAAAATACTTATCCGCGTTTACCCGCTTAAAAAGCAGTTTAAGTATGAGCCGGTACAGGATAAAGGACAAAACAATGGCCCCGATAAAGATGATGGGCAGGCTCCACGCCGTGGCATCCGGGGACAGCCTGGGGGCAAGAAGCCAGGCAAACAAGACAAAAAGCGCCATAAAGCAGATAATGGTAACCAAGATATTAAAAATCGTGGCGCCCGCTATAAAGAGAAGGGTATTGGTTTTTTTGCTCATCCTCTGTTTTCCTCTTTAGGATTTTTAGTCACCAGAATAGATATCAACAAAATAATACAACTCACCACCACGCTGGCATCGGCAATATTAAAAGTCGGCCACCGGGCAAGCCCAAAAATTCCGTAAAATTTTACGCTGATAAAATCGACCACCCCCGCCGGCCGGAATATCCGATCGATAAGATTGCCAAGCCCTCCGCCGATAATTCCCGCCAAAACCCACCGCTGGAGCCCGGTAATCTCCCCGGATTTAAAATAATACCAGACAAGCCCCCCCAGCAAAATCAGGGGAACGATGATAAAGAGCGCCGGCTTAATAAACTCGGGCAGGGTATGCCCCAGGCTGAAGGCTATGGCCCGGTTCCGGACATGGTAGATCCATAAAAAATCATTGTTAAAAACGTCTTTGATAAAAACACCCCGCCCTGTATCGGGCCAATGCTGTACAATAAACGATTTTACCCCCTGATCCGCCAAAATAATAAAGGCGGTCAACAGGAACGGCAGTGTTTTTTTTGTGGCTGACCTTTTCATGCTTTACTCCGATTTTGCCGCAACGCGCCCGGGTTTACAAACCCGTGGGGACATCAATAAATTCGGTTTCCATATGCAGTTCCGCCGCGCAGCGCTCCATGACCCGCCGGACCCCCCATACCTCGGTGGAATAGTGCCCCCCCGCTATCATATTAAGCCGCCCTTCCAGAACCGCGTGATATACCGAATGGGAAGTCTCCCCGGTAACATACAGATCGATCCCTTCCGCAAGGGCCTCCAGGGCCTCTTCCGGGGCTCCCCCGGAAACCACCGCGGCGGTACGGTTTTCCCGGGGGCCGAAGGGATAGACCCCCAGGGGGGGCCTGTTCATAAAGGCCGTCCGTTTTACCGCTTCCTCAATGGATAATGGTTGAGCCAGGATACCTTTATATCCTATTTTATGCCCGCGATACAAGCCGAAGGGACGGGGCTCCGTCATGCCCAACAGTTCCGCCAGGACGGCGTTGTTCCCCACCCGCGGATGCTGATCCAGGGGCAGATGCGCGGCATAGAGGGCGATGTTATGATCCAAAAGGAATTGAACCCGCTGCCGGTGCCCGCCCTGAAGCCGCAGGGGGCTTCCCCAAAAAAGGCCGTGGTGCACAAAGAGCAGCCCCGCCCCGGCCTCCGCCGCCCGTTTAAAGGTCTCCAAACCGGCGTCAACGGCAAAGGCGATTTTTTCGACCTCCCCCCCGTCATTATCCACCTGCAAACCGTTCAGCGAAGGATCGGCGGCGCTAAAACCTTCAATGTCCAGAAGCTCCCTGAACCAGGCGTCCGCCTTTTTGGTAGTCATAATGTCAGTATACCCCGGGGGTTGAGGGAATTCCAAGCCCCGCCGGTTTCAAGATAGATGTCCCCTTCCAAATTTTCCCGCCGGGGCAGGGCCGGCGCGTTTTCCAAAAACAGTACCGCGAAATTGGTCATCAGCGCCGCAGTTTCTTTGACAAAACGCTCCTTTTCCCCCAGGCGCGGCTCCCGGCCGGGGAACAACACCCGGTAAACGGGGAATTTTTCCGGAATGTCGGAATAGTCCAGGACGCCCGCCCCGCCGACAGCGGCGAGGGCCGCCGGTTCCCGGGCGCCGCGAAGCGCCCCCGTTATGGCGGCGTAACGGCCCTCCCGGCCGGGGGGATCCAGGATCCTGTCGGAAACCAGATAAAGCGCCGGGACTTCGGGCCGGGGAATTGCCCCCAGGTCGCCTGTGTCAAGGGGTTCCCGCCGGGAAAACCACCGGGCAATTCCGTTCAGGAGGGAAGGGAACCAGGAGCCGTCCCCGGCCGGCGCCGGCGGGGGCTCCCCTCCCGTAAAGGCGGAAAAAATCGGGCTTTCTATGGCGATTATGCCCTTTACCCCGGGATTGGCCTGGTTAAAGCCGGGGGAACCGGCCAGTTGGACCAGGGCGCCGCCCCCGATGCCGTATCCGGCAATAAACAGCGCGGCGGTATCGATGCCGGCGAAAACCGTATCCCCCCGGTGGTCCGCCTGGATATACGAAAGCAAGAACCGTATCTCCTTGAGCCGTTCCGCTTCCAGCGCCCTGCCCGCGGTATTAAGCGGCAGGGAGGTAAATCCCCCGGTATGGATACGGAAAAGCCGGTACATGGCGGCTATGGACGCGCCGAATTGGCGGATTTTCCCGCTTTGGGATGCCCCGCCGTCAAGCCGGGAGTAGCTTATCACCGCAAAACCCCGCTCCCGCAGCTCCAGGCACACCCGGTCGGTAACGGAAACCAAACCGGCCGGCGGGATCAGCAGCATCAGGGGCCGCCCGGGACCGTCCCCGTCCCGGTTATCCCCGGCGCCGTAGATCCGCAGGGTCAATTCGGTCTTCTCCGGAAGATTATAGACCTTCCGGGTGTATACCCCCTCGCCGACCGGGCCGGCATCCCGGGATGGGCCGAAAAAAAGGGCTATCCCCGCCGCGGGGATGAGTAAAACCGCGGCGACGATGGTAAAGGCCGCTCTCCTTTCCGGGATTATATCCAGCGGGGAATGTTTGAGCACGGTAAAAACCGGCGGAATATAGACCAGGGTTAAAAAAAAGGTATATACCAAGAGGGGAACACACTCCGGCCGGAACCCGTAGGCGGGGAAAAGCGCGATGGTCAGGCAAAAACTCACGGGGGGAAGAAAAAGCAATCCGTCTATGCTTTCCAGCCTGATAAAAAACGGCCTGAGTAACGGCAGAATAATCAAAAAGACAATAAGCCCCTCGAGAATTCTCAATTCCCCCATGGTCCCTCCGGCAATTTAGTCAATCCCGCCCGAGACGGTCTTAAACCCTCAGCTTTGAACCGCCCGGCTCTTTTATGATATACCGCGGCATGGTTTTAATCTATAAGGCTGGTGCCCGGCACCGTGGGCGTTCACTTAGGGGTCTGACCCCGCCGGCGGGGGTCAGGCACCGCCGCTAGATGTAGCGTCTGGGGTCAGGCTCCACCCCCTACATCTAGCAGCGCATCAGCCCCCCCATGGTGCCAGGCACCATTTTCCGTATAACGGGCAATTGGCGGTAAGGCCCGCCCTATTTTGAAGGTCCCTTGCGTTAAAAGTCCATAGCATATAAAATGAAAAATGAAGGGAAAATGTAAACGTATGGTCCTGTGGGGTCCACCGGATTTTAAAAATCCCCGGGTATAGATTTTTACAAGGAAAGGCCATGGCCCTTGCGAAAGAATTGGTTGTTGATGAATTAAAAGTAAAAAAAGCCGTTCAATCGGGGATACCCCTCACGATAACGACCTATACTATGCCCCACGAGATAGAGCTGTATATTGAACAGGTGATCACCATATTTCTTAAGCAGGTGGATCATGACAAGTTAAAGGATTATCTGGTTTACTGCGTGCAGGAACTGGCGGGAAACGCGAAAAAGGCCAATACCAAACGGGTCTATTTTATGGAACGGGGGCTGGATCTCGCCAATAAGGAAGACTACAAAAAGGGGATGCTGACTTTTAAAGAGGACACCCTCGCCAATATAGCCCATTATCTGCAACTCCAGAAAGCACAAGGGCTCTATATCAAATTGATTTTGCAGATCAAAAGAAATGTCATCTATGTGGAAGTGCGGAATAATGTGGTGATAACCAAAACCGAACTTATCCGGATCCACGATAAACTGGCCCGTTCCCGGCAGTACAACAACCTGGAAGAGGCCCTCTCCCAGGTATTGGACGATTCTGAAGGCGCGGGGCTGGGCCTGGTTATTCTGGTGCTCATGCTCAAAAAACTGAGCCTGGACGAGGATTGTTTCGACATCCTGGGAACCGAAAATGAGACCATCGCCCGGATTATCATTCCCCTGGACCAGACCAGGATAGAAAATCTGGCCATTCTGTCCGCCACGATTGTCAATAACGTCAATTCCCTTCCCCAATTTCCGGAAAATATTATTCAGGTGCAGAAAATGATCAACGATCCCAAGGCGGAAATGGCCGATATCGCCCAACGGATCTCCATGGACCCGGCCCTGACGGCGGATCTGCTCAAAATCGTCAATTCCGCCCAGTATATGCTGCTCAAAAAGGTGGATAGTATCGCTGACGCGGTAAAAATGGTGGGGATGCGGGGGATAAAAAACCTCCTCTACTCCTATGGAACCCTCAAAGTCCTGGGAGACGAGACGGACGATAAAAAACAGCTCTGGGAACACTCCTACAAAACCGCCTTTTATGCCTATAACCTGATAAAAAATTTCCATAAGGATAATAATCTTCTGGATGACGCCTACGTGGGGGGGATACTCCATGATATGGGGAAGATCATCTTTGCCAATGTCCACCCGGAGCTCCTGCAAAAAATAAGAGACTTCTGTACGGAAAAAAACCTGCCCGCCTCCACCTTTGAGGACCTGGCCGCCGGCATGAACCACGCGGAAATCGGGGCCCTTATCGCCGAAAAATGGAATTTCCCCGAATCCCTGGTCAACGCCATACGCTTCCACCACGATCCCTCCGCGGCTCCGGCGGATAAAGATTTGGTAGAAACCGTTTATCTGTCCAACATGTTCTGCGAATACGAAAAAGGCAATGTTACCTTTGATCAATTCGAGCCCTCCGTGTTGAACTCCTTCGGCCTGACCTCAAAAAAACAACTCGACAGCCTCCTGGAACACTTCTCCCAGGGTTTTAAACGGGAAAACCAGTAACAGGGAAGCATCTGCCGCTTTTGGGGAAAGGCTCTTTCATATCCTGTAAATGAGCGTTTACCAGGTACCGGGGTCAGCCTACTAGTATCATGTTACTATTCTAATTGTGGATAAAGGCGTTTAAGTTTACTCCGTGCGTCATCCGTGGTAAACCTCCAATTGATTTTACCCGCGCTTTGGTTCCGGGCTTCGGTCCATG
>JAISOO010000075.1 GCA_031275595.1 Spirochaetaceae bacterium
GAAAAGGCAAAAAGCAACCGCCCCCATAGGGGAAAGAGGCCGTGGGCCGGGGGGCGCTGCCCTGCGGGGGCCGGGTCCTCGGCGCTTGCAGGGAGCGGGAATACCCCCTGTTCGCTTGCCTGTAGAATTCGCCTATGGAGCCCGGAGACCGGTCTTCTCCGGCGAGGAATTCCAGAAACGCCCACGGGGGGTATTCCCGCTCCCCCGCGGCATGGTCGAAAAGGCAAAAAGCAACCGCCCCCATAGGGGAAAGAGGCCGGGGCCGGGGGGCGCTGCCCTGCGGGGGCCGGGTCCTCGGCGCTTGCAGGGAGCGGGAATACCCCCCCGTGAGCTCGCCTGTAGAATTCGCCTATGGAGCCCGGAGACCGGTCTCCTCCGGCGGGGAATTCCAGAAACGCTCACGGGGGGTATTCCCGCTCCCCCGCGCCATCGCCGGAAAGGCAAAAAGCAACCGCCTTCGAGGGGGGGAGGGGGGCAGACCGCAAGGGACTTTTTTCCGGTTTTTTTGTCGTTCATTAAAGCAAAACGATGAGTCAGGCTCATATACCTTGCATGAGATCATTACGAATGCTGAAACAAGGGGTGTGGTACGAGATCCGTACCCGCGTCAACAACCGGGAACCGCTCTTCCGCCGGTATACGGCCCTGGCGCTTTTTGCCCGGGTGTTCCGCGAGACCAAGAACCGGTTCGAATTCGAGATTCAGGGGCTGCGGCTGGAGGATGACTGGCTGAGGTTTTATATCAAGCCGGCGGACGGGCTGGAACTCCCCGCCATCATGCAGTGGATGAAACAGACCTTTGCCCAACGGTACAACCGGCTGGCGGGGAGGATCGGGCACATCTGGGGGGACCGGTATTGGTCGCGGATTCTGGATGGGGAGCCTGAGCTGGTGGAGGAAGTGCCGGCCGAGGAGGGGAAGGCGGCCTGGGATCTTGGGATTTGGAACCATGGGGTCAGCCCCCACGGTGGGAAATTAGCGGCAACCCCCGCTTTTTCCCCCAATTCCCTCCTCCATTTGGCTCCCGCCCCCGGCTAACCCCCGGAAATCCGCCCCGGAGCCCGAGCCGGCCATCGTTTCTGTCCCACGCAAAAACCCCCGGGGGGAAAGATCCGTCCTGAAAGGCAAGACCCTTGAATTGCGGGTCAAGTTTAGGGCATGGCCGGGGGGCAATACGCCGGGGCAAGATGCCGGGTGCGGATTTTTATGATATATGGCATAATATACTATGATATGCTATTTAAACAAATAAAATAGTATGATATGCATATATATAGTAATATAACGTATAAAACAGTAATAAACGGTATCTAAAATGTCCCGTCAAATCGGGGGTATTAATTTTTTTGCATTTTTTTTAAATTTTTTTCAAAAAAACGAGATTTTTGGACCAAAATAGGATATAATAGATATGTCCCTTCAATAAAAAAAGGGAGTTCGGTTGCCGCCTGGCGGCCGGAGTTTTAGGTCTCTATTAAAGAGGGGACCCCGGGGCAGTGGATTTCTTGCCGGAAGCACACTGCCGCCGGGGCTGCTCTTACGCGATAGTGATTATAGCCCACCTTGGTGCCAATTACAATTGCGTAAGTGTCCTCCTCTTTTTACTCCTGGGGTCTGGGTATGAATGCCGCATATTGCGGGGCATTCATGCCGGGACGCCGGGGCCATCCGGGATCTGATCCCGGGTGCATACTGTTTAAGGAGGCCTCTATGTACAAAAAGAGTCTGTTTTTGGGAGCCGCGGCCCTGGCGCTGCTGGTTTTATTAGCGTTTGTTGGGTGCTCGAACCCCTCGTCGGGGGATACCCAGTACGTGGCCCAGGCCGCGAGCGAATACCCCTTCCCCGAGGATACGGTGTTTGTATCTGACCGCGCCGCCCTCGACGGCTTGCTGAACGAGTATACCGCCGAAACCAACAAGGTGCAGCACATCGCCTATTCCGGGACTATTGCCACTCAGTTGGAAATCCCTTCGGGGAAAATCGTTTATTTGAATCCCTCTGAGACTGTCAGTGGTAGTGCGGTTGTTCCTGCGGCACTTGCCGCGAACATCGTCGTAAATGAAGGGGCGAAGCTCGTGCTGGTCAGCCAATTTGAAACATCGACAGGCGCTCCTCCGGCCGCGGGCAAAATCCTGGTACATGGTACGGTGGAAGTATTCAAATTTCTCGGGGTCGGGAACAGCGCGCTGGATGTGGCGGATTACACCGTGGAAAACGGGCTGATTATAGGGCGCAACACCGTCATCGGTCAAAAAGTAACGATCCTGCCCGGCGCGACCCTTTCCCTTAAGCCCAGTGATATTATTCCCCCGGATCAAAATTCGGGCAACAAATTCACCCCGGCCCAGGCCTGGATCGCCGCGGGGCAGGGCCACCTGGTCATAGACGGCGCGCTTACCAATTATGACTATGAGGTTAAGGATCTGCTTAAAGGGGTTTATCCCTCGGCAAGCCGGAAGTATTATGTTGAGAGCAGCCGGATCCGTTCGGAGACCCTGCCGGCGCTCATCCCCCTGGGGGCATACATTACTACTTCGGCGACTCCTGATGATTGCGACGGCAATGTGCTCACCGTAAACGGGAGCCTTGCCACCAACGGGACCCTGAAGAATATCACGGAAATCATCGTGGGGAACGGCGGAGACCTTAACTTGCAGCAGGCGTCAGGCGATATCCTGGACAAACTCACCAAACTCACCGTGGGTCCGGGCGCTTCATTTAATGTTGCCACTCCGAATGTTACCCTTCAGTCGCTGGAAACCCTCTTCCTTGGGGACGGCTCAAGGTTCGAGGTGGATGAGGGGAACAGCGTTACCTTTATCCAGGCGGAGGACAAAAAACTCTTCACCACCATGGGTAAAAAGGTGTACTATCTGGTGGGGACCGCCGCGGACGCGATCGTGGATGTGAAGATAACCGACGATGCCAGCCTCATTAGCGGGAGCAAGCTGGTCGTTAATCCGGGCAGTACCTTCACCCTGGACGCGGAAAAAACCCTTACCGTGGAAAGCGGCGCGACCGTTGACTTTAGCGCGCTGACGCCGCCTGCCACCACTGCGGATCCCTCGCCCGTTATCATAGACGGTACCATCGTGATTGATGCCGGGGGGACGCTTATTGGTCCTGCCTTGGTCGATTTTGAGGCGACCCCTGAGGCCTTGTTTGAAACGATCAAATTGGTCGACGAGGGCAAGGTGGTACTGGATTGGGGCGCGGCCTATGTTATGGGTACGGGGGTTAATGAAAAGCCATACATAGGACCTTCCAGCGACAGCCCCACCTACCAATGGACCGGCAGCACCCCCGGTGATGGGGCGCAGATTGAGATAAACGCGGCCGGTTTAATTATCCGGGATACCAATGCCGGCGGCGCCGCGGTTGAGATTGCCAACACCCGCTCCGTGATATTGAAAGGCCAAAGCCTGACCCTGGACACCGGGGTAACCCTTACTATTACCAACGGAAACACCCTCTGGCTGGTCGGCGGCAGCGAAACCGACGGCGACGGCGCGATACTGAAAGGCGCGGGTAAGGTAGTAATCGGCGGAAACACCGAAATTGTCGGCGGGCCTTACGGCTGGCAGGTGGTTGGGGACAGCATCGGCATCTATAGCCACAATGGCGGCACTGAAGCAGTCCTGATGTCCGGCAGCTCAAGCAGTTCGGTTACCACCCCCGCCGCTACCCTCAAGGCCCTGGGCTCGGTCCTGGGCGCCAGCATTACCCAAAAGGCTGCGTCCGGCAACAACCTGACTATTAGAGCGAATACCACGATAGCCCTCGGCGGCGCCCCCCAGAAGAAAGTCGGCGAGATCGTCCTTGCGGGCGGCTCCGACCCCGGAAAGATAAGCTTCGTCAATGAGACCAGCAAGATCACCACCGGGAACAGTTCCACTACAACCACTACCGCAGGATCGTTGGCTGACAATGGTGCCACTGCGGTAACTGGCAACACCATTGACAGTATCGGGATAGACAATCTGGTAGGCAACAGAACACCAGGAGGAGCAGCACTAGGTAGTACTGATCCTGCTACCAAAGTAACGACCACCGCCGTGGTTAACACGACCGACAATGACTTGATGGCGGAGGGAAAACTCGCTTCGTTATCGGGTAGAGACGCAACATACGGAGGGACCGTTACAGGCGGCGCTACTACTAACGATGCTGGGTATATAAACTCGGAGACCAGTACCAACGCGGATACCACTACCTAAGGTTTTCATTTCCCGCGCCGCGCCCTCCGGGGCCGGCGTTGGGTTTTAACCCGTATCCGGGCAGGGACCTCCTTGCCCGGCGTATCGCCAAGGGCAGTTTCAAACCAGCAGGTTTGAAACTGCCCCATTATATTAACGTTCAGGCCCGCCCGATACCCGCACGCGAAACATTGAGCGTGTCGAGCAACAAGGTAACACGGCGTAGGCCCCAAAAGAGCTGCAGTTACCGGAAAAAGGCATCAGGCCCGCCCGATACCCGCACGCGAAACATTGAGCGTGTCGAGCAACAAGGTAACACGGCGTAGGCCCCAAAAGAGCTGCGGTTACCGGAAAAAGGCATCAGGCCGCAATTCCCCGCCGGAGGTTCCCGGGCTCCGGGGCGGGCTCCACAGGTTAGTGAGCCGGGGGAATTCCCGGCCCCCACGGGTTTAGCCGGCCAGGGCTCGATCCGCGGCGCCCTCCTATCAATTGACGGATACCCCTGCCTTTGATAAACTGACGGCATCATGTTAGATTACCGTTTTATTGTGGACAACCTTTCGGCGGTCAAGAAAAATATCGCCGATCGCTTTATGAAAGCCGACGCGGATGGGGTGGTCCGGCTTTATAACCGGAGGACCGAATTGACCACGGCGCTGCAGGGCCTGCAGCAGCGGCGGAATGTCAACGCGGCGGCCATGAAGGGAAAACTTGAACCGGAGGCCCGGGCCGCGCTTATCGAGGAAGGGAAAAAATATAAGGAAGATATCGCCGCCGTCGAGGGGGAATTGGCCAGGGTCGGGGCCGAGTTGGAAGCCGAGGCCCGGCGTATCCCCAATATGGCCCACCCGGATGTCCCGGTGGGTAAGGAAGATAAGGATAATTTAGAGGTAAAACGGATCGGCGAACCGGCCAAATTCGATTTTGAGCCCGCGGATCATGTTAAACTGGGGCAGGATCTGGATATTATTGATTTTGATTCGGGGACCAAGGTTTCGGGGACCAAATTCTATTACCTCAAAAACGAAGGGGTTTTTCTGGAACTGGGCCTTATCCGGTATGCCCTGGATATTTTGCAAAAAAAGGGGTTTACCCCCTTTATCACCCCGGACATTGCCAAGGAAGAGATCCTAGAAGGCATCGGCTTCAATCCCCGGGGGGCGGAATCCAATGTGTACACCCTGGAGGGGGAAGGTTCCTGCCTGGTGGGGACCGCGGAAATAACCCTGGGGGGGTACTATTCCGACCGGATCATCCCCCGGGAAAAACTTCCCCTCAGGATGGCGGGACTCTCCCACTGTTTCCGCCGGGAAGCGGGGGCCGCGGGACAGTTTTCCAAGGGGCTCTACCGGGTGCATCAGTTTACCAAGCTGGAGATGTTCGTCTACTGCCTCCCGGAGGAATCGGACGCTATGCACGAAGAACTGCGCTCCGTGGAGGAGGAGATCTTTTCGGGACTTTCGATCCCCTTCCGGGTGGTGGACACCTGTACCGGCGATCTGGGCGCCCCGGCGTACCGCAAGTGGGACCTGGAAGCCTGGATGCCCGGCAGGAACGGCGGGGAATGGGGGGAAGTAACCTCAACCTCCAACTGTACCGATTACCAGGCCCGGCGGCTCAACATAAAATACAAGGACGAGGAGGGTAAAAACCGCTTTGTCCATATGCTCAACGGGACGGCTATCGCCATTTCCCGGGGGATCATCGCCATCCTGGAAAATTTTCAGCAGCGGGACGGAACCGTCAAACTGCCCGAAGCCCTGGTGCCCTACTGCGGATTTGAGATGATCCGCAGGAAAGGGGAAGCTTCCCGGTAGGTAAAAAGGCCATGAAAAAGAGCGCCCTGAGCCTGGCCCTGATCGGTATGCTGAATCTCAGCGCCTGCCGGAGCCTGGGATCGGTAATCCGCGAACCGGTATTTTCTATCAAATCGGTGGACCTTGCGGCGGTTACCTTTGCCGGGGTGGATATGATCGGTAAAGTCGCGGTGGACAATCCCAATGCTTTTGACATCCCCTTTCCGGAACTTGCCTGGGAGCTTTCTATTAATACCCATTCCTTTGTCCGGGGGACGATAAAGAACGACCGGGTCATACGGTCCAAAGAAGTTACGGTGGTGGATGTACCCATCAGCCTAACCTACGACGGCCTCTATACCTCCTTCCAGTCCCTGAAAAACAACCGGACCGCGGACTATGTTCTTGCCATGGGGGCGAAATTTACCATACCCATCCTGGGAGAAAAAACCTACCGCTTTGAAGTTTCCGGGGAGATCCCGCTGGTCAAGGTTCCGATCATAGGCTTTAAGGGAGTATCCCTCAAGAGCCTCAGCCTGCAAAAGGTAGAACTGGAACTGGTCTGGGAAATAGAAAATCAAAACAATTTCGCCATAGCCATCGACGCCTTTAACTTTGACTTTATCGTGAATAATTCCTCCTGGGCCCGGGGGATCGTTCAAAACGCCCCGGCTATCCGGAAAAACACCACGCGCCTTATCCCCCTGACCCTGACCCTTCAGTCCCTGGACATAATCCGGGAAGCGGCGAATATAGCCGGCCGGGACTCCGGCTTCGCCTATGTCTGCAGCGGAGCCATTGGTTTTTCCGGGGATCTCCCCGGACTCCGGGGCCTTTCCCTGCCCTTTGACTTTAACGGAAACGCAAAACTACGGTGAGCCCATACCATAGCAGAAGCATGTTTTGAGACATCCCATGAAGTCAAGGTATTTATTGTTTGGGGGCTGCGTAAGAGCCCCCGGTTCATGGGCGCCGGAATTTGGCGTCTTGTTCACCCACATAACGAAAGAATGCCCAGCGCCAAATTTCCCGATAAATTGAGCCTTTCCCAAAACCCGGTTGGTTTTGTGGAAGGCTCTTGAAAAAACGGCCTGAAGCCCGTTTTTTCCCATAAATCCAAGGTTGCTTTCCCAAAAACTGAAGTTTTGGAAAAGCCTCAATTTTCATCGCTCAATTCGGCGCCGGGTATTTTTGGGGATGCCTATGCGTTACCCAAGGAAGGCGGCAGCGCCTTATTCCTCGTTTATAGGTTATCAGGCATAACGGTTTCAGTTATCTTAAAATTCCTGCTAACTACAGAAACATCATACGCTTTTCCCGCGACAAATGTAAACTTGGTGGAAGTCTCGAATGCTAAGTTACCATTACTGTCAGCATAGCCACCCGTTATCATATGTTCGCCGGCTGGAACTCGTATGATAAAAGAACCGTCAAAAAAAACGAATGCTTTTTTCCCCAACCAACTCACGGTTTGATTGTCGAACCTTGTTATCAGGGTGTCCGCAGTCTTCCCGACAACAAGTATACAATCATTCTCTGGTGGTATGGTTGAATCAAACCTGCCGGCATTTGTTGCACAACCAACAGCCATCAAAGTGATTGCCAGCACCGCACAGACAATCATTCCGAAAAAAAGTTTGTTTTTCATCACAAGCCTCCTCATTTTTGGGCTTACGCCCCCTCAAATTCCCGCCCGCAAGGGCCGGTTTTGGGTAATTCCCTGAATTACGGCTTAGGAACCGTAAAATTCTACCGGAATAGTCCCTAAAAAGCAATAATACTTTCTTTATAGGCAGTAAGTCAATCCCTTAAAAGTAAGTAATATTGCTTTAGGGGTATGTATGCCGGAGCGGATGTTAGGTATCAGAGAGGTATTGGCTCAAAATTTAAAGATACACCGCCGGAGGTGCGGCCTGACCCAGGAGAAATTGGCTGAAAAAGCGGGTATTTCGGCGCATTATCTGGCTATGGTTGAAGTAGCCCGCAAGTTCCCAACCCCTGAAATGCTGGATCGC
>JAISOO010000105.1 GCA_031275595.1 Spirochaetaceae bacterium
TACCACACCCCTTGTTTCAGCGTTCGTAATGATCTCATATAAGATATATGAGCCTGACCCATCGTTTTGCTTTAACGCGGAACAAAAAATCGGAAAAAAGGCCCCTTGAGGCCTGACCCCGCCTTCCCGTCAGCTTTCCCGGACGGCCTGAGCCACTGCCCGGGCCAGTTGGTCGGCGCAGGAAGTCTCCCGGTGATCGCAGCGGATACCTTTCAGGCGTTCTATCAGCGCCCCGGTTTCCATACCCTCCACCAGGGCGCCGATGGCCTTCAAATTTCCGTTACAGCCGTCTTCAAATGAAAGTGAACGGATCCTGCCGTCCTGTATGTCAAACCGTATTTTGGTGGAACAGGTCCCGCGGGTTTTGTATTCAAACATAACCTTCCTTACGACCCCAACAACCGGGCCTTCTCCTTTGCCTCAGGAATCCACCTGCGCAGATCCCCGATGCGCCGGGTATCCGAGGGGTGGGTACTGAGAAATTCCGGAGGGTTCCCCCCGGAATAGGTGCTCATCCGTTCCCAAAAGGGTATGGATTCCTCCGGATCATACCCGGCGACCGCCATCAGGATAAGCCCGATATGGTCAGCCTCGCTTTCATGGCTCCGGCTGAAGGGCAGGATGCCAAACAGTTCCGTCCCCGCCCCGTAGGCGGTCATGGCGAGCTGCTGGGTTTGGGGGCTTCCTTCACCGGTCGCGATACTGAGGCCCACCGCTCCCAGCTGCTGGAGGACCCCGGCGCTCATGCGCTGCTGGCCGTGGTTGAGCAGGGCATGGGCTACCTCATGGCCCATAACCGTGGCTAACCCCGCTTCGGTCCGGGTTATGGGGAGTATCCCCGTGTAAACCACGATCTTCCCCCCGGGCATACACCAGGCGTTGACGGTATCTTCCAGGATCAGCTTGTATTCCCATTGATATGTGTTAAGATAATCACTGCGGCCCTCCGAGGCAAGCCATTTTTCAGCGGCCCCCCGGATCCTGGCCCCCACCTGTTCCACAAGCCGGGCCTCCGCCGTCCCGGATATAACCGTATTTTCCCCGAGGAATTCATCGTACTGCTGGAAGGAAGACGCGAGCAATTCATCATTACTAACCAGGGCCATGGTACTTTTCCCCGTCAGGGGATTCGTTACGCATCCTGAAAAGATCAAAAGGATAAACGCCGGCAGCCATTGTTTCTTCATACCACCCTCCCGTGGTCAGCCAAGCCGCCGGGGCGGTATGGCTGATTCGATTGTAACGAGCCGGTTTCAAAAGAAACCGGTAAAACCATCGTCAATGCAGACCCGGATCAGGAGAAACCCAGGGCAAATGGGGAAAAGCAACTGCCTTTGCCCTGCTTGTCTGTATTGCCTATGTTTTGTAGTTTCGGTATTATTCTTACATGCAATTCGCCCAATTTCAAGGGCGAAACGGGAACGCCCGTTACGGGAAGCTCCGAAACCCCGCCGGGCGTTCCCCAAAAGGCCCTATAGCTCAATGGATAGAGCCCCGGTCTTCTAAACCGACTATACAGGTTCGATTCCTGTTAGGGTCAGCATGGTGAGCCTTTCCCAAAGCCCGGTTGGTTTTGGGAAAACCTCTGGTATAAGGCAGTCCCCAAGCTTCCCCGGAAAGCCCGGTTTCCGGGCTTCCGGCCCCGCCCGCGAACCGGTGAGGGGATTTTTTCCGGTCCTTGGGTGATATGGGGAATTGCCGGCGCATTTCCCAAAAACGGAAGTTTCGGGAAAGCCTCGCGGTATTTTATATTTTTTTCCTTGACAAGCCTGATAGGATGCCTTATCATGAAATAAGTTCCGGATCCCGTTGGGGTTTTGGCTGGTTTTCCGTAGTTTTTTCCAAAATTAACCGGTGAGGCTTTCCCAAAATTTCAGTTTTTGGGAAAGCAACCTTAGATTTATGGGAAAAAGCGGGCTTGAGACCGCTTTTTCAAGAGCATTTCCTAAAACCAACCGGGTTTTGGGAAATGCTCCGGTTTTTGAAAAAAGTTTAATTTTATTGTAGTTTGGGGATGTAACCTCAGGGCATAACCCAAACCACAGGGGAGTTATTATCCTTTGTGGTTTGGGTTATTTTTTTCCCCACGGCAAAGGTTTTCTGTGACGGTAAAAAAGGTACTGAACAATAACGTCGCCATTGTCCTTAACGATCTCGGCCAGGAATGTGTGGTCAGCGGCAGGGGAATTGTTTTTGATAAAAAGCAGGGGGATAAAATTGTAAGCGAAAAGGTGGAAAAGACTTTCTTTCTGCGGGAAAACGGGCAAGCCGAAAAATTGAGCAGACTCATTGATGATATTCCCCCGGATCATTTCAAGGTATGCGAAGAAATTATTGCCGCGGCGAAAAAAGAGCTGCCCGGCCTCAATGATTCCATCTATCTCAGCCTCATCGATCATATTTCCTTTGCCATCGAACGGCACAAAGAAAACCTGGACATTGCCAGTTCCCTCAAGGGGGAGTTAAAGCGTTTTTACCCCAACGAATTCCGGGTGGGGCTTATGGCGCTCGACATTATCGAGAAACATTTTGCCATACGCCTCCCCGATGACGAAGCCGCCTTTGTGGCCTTTCACTTGATTAACGCCGGGACTTCGGTAAACGCCAACCTTGAGGAAGAACTGCGCCTGTCCAAGGGGATACTGGAACTCATCAAAAACCATTTTGCCGTAGAATTTAACGAGGATTCGGCGGCCTACGACAGGCTGCTTATCCACCTTAAATACTTTTCCCGGAGGATTTTTGAAAAAGAAGCGCCCGGAATCGGAAAAATATCCGGGGGGCTTCTTTACCGGCTTGAGGCGGAAATGCCCGGCGAGACATCCTGCGTAAACGCCATAAGCGTCTTTGTTAAGGACCTGTGTCATTACACCATTGATGATGATGAAAAATCGTACCTGATTATTCACCTCCACAGCCTGTTGAAAGCCGGCAGCCTGCCCAAGGCTTAGTTTGGTATAAGGCGGATTCTTCCCGCTTTATATATATTTTTTTACGGAGGAGTACATGGACAACGCAAAATTCATTCAGGAACTTCTGCCGCTGATAGGCGGCGCGGGCAACATTAAAAATGTGATTACCTGCCATACCCGGCTGCGCCTGACTCTGGCGGATTATTCCAAGGTACAGGATGCCCCGGTAAAGGCCCTGGAAAATGTCATGGCCACAAAAATGTCGGCGGATCAGTACCAGATTATTATGGGGGACAATGTCAAAGCCACCTATCAGGAACTGCTTAAGCACATCAGCATTGCCGAACCCGCGGACGAACCCAGGAAAAAACGGAAATTCAACCCCCTTGGTATTTTCGCGGAGACCATGTCGGCGGTCTTTACGCCGCTGATCATCACCATCTGCGGTTCGGGCCTTATGATGGGCCTGCAGATACTCTTTAACAAACTCGGCCTTATCGGCCCGGGGGATCCCTTTTACGAAGTGCTGGGAGTGCTGGGCAACGTGGCCTTCTACTTCCTTCCCTTTACTGTCGGCGTCAGCGCCGCGGAACGTTTTAAATGCAACAAGTACATGGCTATCGCCATGGTGGCGATCTTGATGCATCCCACCTGGATGACCCTGGCCCAGGGGGGGATGGAGCAGCTTACGCTGTTTGGGTTTATCCCCATACGGCTTCTGGGTTATTCTTCGGCGGTTATTCCTCCCCTGCTTACCGTATATTTCCTTTCCAAATTTGAAAAGCTTCTGGTTAAATTTATCCATCCCTCGCTGGGAACCGTGCTGGTGCCTTTCTTTGAATTGCTGATCCTGGGCCCTATTGTGCTTGCCCTGGTGGGTCCCTTTTCGCAGTGGGCCAGCGATATTATTGCCCGGGGCTACCAATGGCTCTACGGCGTCGCTTCCGTACCGGCCAGTATGCTGTTCGGCGGCCTCTATCCGCTGATCGTTCTTTCAGGGTGCCATCTTACCTTCGTGCCCCTGATGCTTGATTCCATAGCCAAGACAGGGGTTGACTACATCATGCCCCTTATGTCCATAGCCCACTGCGGCCTTGCCCCCGCGGCGCTGGCGGTGTTCTTTAAGACCAAAAACCTCAAGTTTAAATCCGTGGCGGCCACCGGCGCCGTGGTTACGGGAATCGGCCTTACCGAACCGGCCATGTACGGGGTCTGCCTTCCCCTGAAAAAGCCCCTGGTCATTTCCTGTATTGCCAGCGGCCTGGGCGGTTTGTTCTACGGGATCTTTCATGTCTCGGCCCTTTCCCTGGGCCTTTCGCCCCTGGGATCCATCCCCCTCTATTTTACCGACACCTTTGTTTTCTGGGTCATCGGCGCGCTGGGAACGGGCATTCTTGCTTTTGCGGGAACCTGGCTGTTTGGGTATAAGAACGGGGACGAACAGAAAATTCCGGCCTATGCCGATAAATAGTGTCTGTCCACAAAGTCGGTTACTTTGCGGACAGACCTTGCATTTGCTCCCGTTTTGTACCAAAACGGTGCGCAAAATGCCTATTTTAAGGTAGTCTGTCCATAATGTGT
>JAISOO010000129.1 GCA_031275595.1 Spirochaetaceae bacterium
GACGCCTTAAAGATGCTTTTTGAAGGTCAAATGCCTAGTTTCATGCTTGAAAATCTATAATGCGGCTGAATAGTTACTATTAATTTTGATATGCCGGTAATGGTCAATATGGCAAATCCCGCTGTCCGTGAGGATTTGGGCAAAATCGCCGTATCCAGAGGCCCTCTTATTTATTGTCTTGAAGAAGCGGATAATGGAAAAAACCTTCATTTGCTTTATCTTGAAGAAAACCCGGATTTTGTAACTGAATTTCGACCCGACCTACTTGGCGGTATCAATGTGATTAGCAGTAAGGGCAAAGAACTTATCGCTAATTGGCCGGAAGGATCACTCTATCGTAAATCAGAACCGGTCTTGTTTGCAGATAAAACGCTTAGATGGATTCCTTATTATACATGGGCTAACCGCGGACGAGGAGAAATGAGGGTTTGGGTAAATTCTTTCGCTTTTGGGAAAGCAACATAATCATCGGAAAGCAGCATACCTTTTCCTGAATGAGGCTATTCCAAAACCAGCCGGGTTACCGAACAAGTCTAATCTATAATCGGGCCATTTTCTGCCCCGCGCTCAAGGGCGGCCTCCATAACCCCCCGGATCTGGTCGGCAAGGTTCTTCCGGAGATCCTCCGGGGGAAGCTCCGCGGTGATGATGGGCTTTTCAAAGGCCACCCGGACCGGGACCCTCCGGACCACGCCGTCTCTTTCAAAAACATCGTAACTGCCGGTAATGGTCATGGGGATGATCGGCGCCCTGGCCTGGGTGGCCAGTTTCAGCGCCCCCGGACGGAAGGGGAGCAGTCCCTTCCCCTTGCTCCTGGTCCCTTCGGGAAAGATGATCATGGCCCCCCCGGACTCGATCCGCCGAACCCCTGCGTTAATGGTAGCGATGGCCCGTTTGATGCTTTTCCGGTCGGTCTTCCGGTCGATAAAGAACCCCCCGATAAGCAAAATCCAGAGGTTCAGGAAGGGAATCCAGGCCAGTTCTTTTTTGGCGATAAAGCCCACAGGCCGGCCAGTCAGAGCCAGGATCAGCACGATATCAAAGATGCTTCCGTGGTTGCTGACAAAACAAAGGCCCCCCTTTTTTATGATATGTTCCCTGCCGGTCACGGTGAGTTTACATCCCACCAGTTTGATGAGCATCAGCCCCCACCCCTGGGCGATTTTATATATCCCCAGGGAGGTGAACCGCTGTAAACCCACCAGGTTCAGGATAACCGCGAGGATCCCGAAGGGCATCAATACCACCGTGGACAACCCCACCAGGGTAAAAAGCATCATCGTTTTGATTAAGGCCATAGGACAGCTCCTTGTTTTTCCTGGGGAACCGTCCGAAATCGTCCGGTTCCGCGGCCCGTTATACCGGCGCCTTTAAACGGTTCAGCTCCGCCCGGGCCGCCTGGGGGTCCTTCCATAAAAACGCCCGGATCCCCAGGGCCCGGGCCGCATCAATATTGAGCTCCATATCGTCAAAAAAAACAAGCTCCGCCGGCTCACAGCCCAGGGCGGCGAGGAGCCGCCGGTAAATTGCCGCTTCGGGCTTAATAGCGCCCACCTCGCAGGAAAAGATGCCGACATCGGGAAGGTCAAATACCGGGATCGTCCCCCGGGCCAGGGCCAAAAATTCGTGGGGCATATTGGAGAGGATCCCCAGTTTCAGGGCGGGGGCGGCCTTGACGGCTTCCATTAATTCCACCGTACCGGGGTTTATACGGGTCCAGCTCTTTAAGTCAATATCCACCATTTTTTCCAAGGCCTCTTCATCCGGGTAAACTCCCCCGGCTGCCAGCAGCATCCGGTAATATTCCTTTCCCGTAAGGGTTCCCCGGTCATACTCATTCCGGTAGGGCCACAAGAGGGAATCCAGGACCCGGGGCTCCATGCCCGCCACCGCGGCCAATTCCTCAATTACCGTGTCTTCCGGCGGAAAAGATATCACCTTCCCGTAATCAAAAACCACCGCCTTAATCATGCCATACTCTTCCGTTGGTTTCCCGGTATTTTTCCCTGGCAATTTGTTACGCCCAAAAATTCCACAAGCGCAACAGGCTCCTGGCAGTTTGTTGCGCTTGAGCGCAAAATCGTATAAAAATTCACGAAAGTGAATTTTTATACCCTACAAACTGCATAAGGAGCCCCGACAATCGGGAATTTTTGCATGAACATGCAAAAATTCCACAAGCGCAATAGGCTCCTAACCCAGGGCCGCCAGCTTTTCCCGGATAAATTCGCTTTTTTCCCGGAGGCCGATGCTGCCCACGGTTAAAATCAGGACATTGGGCGCCTTGGGATCGAGCCGCGCCTTGCCGCTGGACTCCTTTATGAGCCGGACCAGCCGATCGACCTTTATTTTGGAAACCTTTCCGAATTCAACCCTAACGATTCCGTTCCGTTCTTTCAAGGAAGAAACCGAAATTTCCCGGCAAATAATACGGATTTCCGCCAGGGAAAGCAGGGAGGCGGCCTCGTCGGGAAGGGGGCCGAAACGGTCCAAGAGTTCCCCGTGGATGCTTTCCAGTTCGTCCTTGCTTCTGATGGAGGCGATCTTTTTGTATACCTCCATTTTTTCCTGGGCCGAATCAATATACCCGTCGGGTATAAAGGCGGAATATTCCAGCTCCAGAAAGGTCTCGGTCTCCGCCTCGTAGTGGGAATCCTCAAGCCGCCGGACCGCCTCATCCAGCAGGTGCAGGTAGAGGTCGAAGCCCACGGAATAGATGTCCCCGGATTGTTCCCTGCCCAGCAGGTTCCCTGCCCCCCGGATCTCCATATCCTTCATGGCGATCTTAAACCCCGATCCTAGTTCGGTAAAGTCCGAGATAACCTGGAGCCGTTTCATGGCCACCTCCGAGAGGGCCCGGTCCTGGGGGTAAAAAAGATAGGCGTAGGCGACCCGGTCGGAACGCCCCACCCTGCCCCGGAGCTGGTAGAGCTGGGAAACCCCGTAAATGTCCGCCCGGTCGATGATGATGGTATTGACATTGGGAATATCGATGCCGTTTTCGATGATGGTGGTAGAAACCAGGACCTGGAATCCCCCGTGGATAAACCGGTGCATCACATCCTCCAGTTCCTGGGGATCCATCCGCCCGTGGGCGGTCTCCACCAGCATCTCCGGAACCAGGCGCCCGATGCGGGTACGGGTTTCGTCCAGGGTGTCCACCCGGTTATGGAGGAAGAAGATCTGCCCCCCCCGCTCAACCTCCCGGCGGATGGCCGCCGCCAGCCGCTCCTCGTTGTACTCCTCAATCACCGTCTCGATGGGATGCCGGTTCTGGGGCGGGGTCGCAAGGAGGCTCATGTCCCGGATTTTGGTGAGGCTCATATGGAGGGTCCGGGGAATGGGAGTGGCGCTCAAGGTAAGGCAGTCCACGTTGTGTTTCAGTTCCTTGAGCCGGTCCTTGTCCTTGACCCCAAACCGCTGTTCCTCGTCGATCACCAAAAGCCCCAGGTCCTTAAAGCCCACGTCATCCTGGAGGATCCGGTGGGTCCCTACCAGTAAATCGATCTCCCCCTTTTTTACCCCCTCCAGGATCTTTTTTACCTTGCTCCGTTCCACAAACCGGGATAACATGGCGATCCGTACCGGAAACAGGGAAAACCGCTCCTGGAAGTTCTCAAAATGCTGCTCCACGAGGATCGTGGTGGGGGCCAGAAAGGCCACCTGCTTTCCCCCCATGACGGCCTTGAAACAGGCCCGCACCGCGACCTCGGTCTTGCCGTACCCCACATCCCCGCAGACCAGGCGGTCCATAGGGTGGGGGCTTTCCATATCCGCCTTGATCTCTTCCACGCACCGGAGCTGATCTTCGGTTTCCTCAAAGGGAAAGGCCGCCTCAAAAACGGTCTGCCATTCGGTATCCTGAGGGAAGGCATAGCCCTGGACGGCCTTGCGTTTGGAATAGAGGGCAATGAGGCGCTCCGCGATATCCTCCACGGATTTTTTAACCCGGCCCTTACGGTTTTCCCAGCTTTTTGACCCCAGCTTGTCCAGCCGGGGGGGGGCTCCCTCGCTCCCGATATAACGCTGAACCAGGTTGACCTGCTCAATGGGGACAAAAACCACCTCGTCCCCCAGGTATTCCAGCTTAATGTAATCCCGCTCGTGCCCCAGGGTTTTGATCCGCTCGATTCCCTTAAAGAGGCCGATGCCGTAATTCACATGGACCACGTAATCCCCGGGGTTGAGTTCCACAAAGGTGTCGATAACGGCGCTCCGTACCTGTTTGAGGGACCGGAGGGACCGCTTTCGCCGGCCGAAGATCTCGTTTTCCTGGATCACCATAAATTTGATTTCCGGCAGGGCGAATCCCGCGGAAAGGGACAGGTTGGAAATAAACAGGGCGCCGGAAACATTTTTTTGGTCCCCCGGCGGCTCCCCGCTTCCTGCCAATTCCTCACTATTTTTAAGCAGCTCCCGAATCCGTCCCGCCTGGCCTTCGGACTCGGCGGCCACTAAAAAGGTCCATCCCTGTTTGGCAAGGATGGTCAATTCCTCCTTTAAATAATTGATATTGCCGAAAAAACTCCGGGGGGGATCGCAGGAAATCGGAAGCCGCAACGCCCCCGCTTCCCCGCCGCCTTTGATGGCCATAAAGGAGACCCTGCGGGGGGTTCGGGCAAGGAGCTCCCTCAAGTCAAGGAGGATCCGTTCCGGGGCCGGAACCTCCCGATCCCGGCGGGCCCTGGCGTAAAGGCTCTGGTACTCCTTGTTCAGGGCCCCCTGGGCGTTTTCAAGCCGTTCCCGGTCAATAAAAAAAACCGCCCCCCGGGAGCCCAGGTAATCGGTTAAAACCGCGGGCTTCTCAAAGGCCAGGGGAAAGAGCAGTTCCTCCCCGGGGGTCTCCCGCCGGGCCATGAGATCCTCCAACAGGGGCCGGCCGGCCTGGGGAAATTCCTCGCAATCCTCCAGCCGGGCCGCGAGGCTTTCGATCCGCTCATCGGACCATACCACCTCTTTCAGGGGCCGGATTACCAGCTCATCAACCTTATCCAAGCCGGTTTGATCCAGGGGGGAAAACCGTTTTATCGATTCCACCACATCGAAATCAAAGAGAATCCGGTAGGCATCCTCATCCCCCCCCATGAGGATATCCAGCACCTCCCCCCGGAGGGCAAATTCCCCGTGGATCTGCACCCGGGGAACCCGGGTGTAGCCGTAACTTGCCAGGGTTTTCGCCAGGGCAATGGTATCGATGGCCCCGCCGGGCTTAAGGGAAATAAGGAGTTTTTTGAAGTATTCCGGCGGCGGCAGGGGGGTTAAAAAGGCCCGCTCCGGAACCACCACCATAAGCGGGAACCCCCCGGCCAGGGCCCCCAAAACCTTGGTCCGCTCCCCAAAAACCGCCGAAAGGGGGGCCATCTCCCGGTACGGCATGGTTCCCCACCAGGGGAGGGCGAGAACCGGCGCCCCCAGGCTCTCCAGATCCAGGACCAGATCCGCGGCTTCCCGTTCGGTGGGGACCACCGCCAAAAACACACCGGGATGGGCTTGAAACAGGGCGGTAAGAAGCAGCGCCGTCAGGACCCCTTCGGAACCGTCTATTTCCAGGGGGAATTTCCCCCTGCCATAGGCATCCAGAAAAGCGGTTATCTCCCGGGAAGCGGTTATCTTGTTTAGAATTGAAGGAAAAGATAAGGTATTCATACGGGTCTACCGATTACTATAATATAGTATTGGGTCTTTTTTAAACCCTTTTGCAGGGAGTTTTATGGTGAAACCGTACCAGAAGATTATCATAGCCTTAGGTTTTATCTTGGGGGTCCTGGCCTCTTTGGGGGCCTCGGAAATAGGCCTCTCCATCCGGTTTTATGATAAGCGGATCTACTATATTTCCGGCGCTTCCGTGGAACCCATCCTCGTGCAGGTGACCATAGCCAATAACGGGCCCGTCCCGTACCATTTTAAATTGGCGGAGGACCGGATTTTTTCCGTTGATTTTGAAGTAAAAACCCTGACCAACCGGCCGGTGGAAGCCGCGGACCTTTTGGTTAGAAAAAGAACCCAAAACGCCCGGGTTTTTTTCCGGGATGTTTCGGTGGAAAGCGGGGAATCCTTTTCGTTTGTCGAGGATGTCCGGAATTACGCGATCCTGGGGGACGCAGGCTCCTTTGTGGTACAGGCCAAACTGTACCCCGACCTTATCCGCAATATCGCAGGCGGGGCCCTTCCCCTGGAATCCAACCGTTTGAGCCTCCACCTGAGGCCCCCTTCGCTGCCTGGTCCCGGGGGCGTCCCCCTGGCAATGGATGTGGAAACCAACGCCATTTTAGTCCGGGAAAATCTTCCCCCGGACGAGGTGGTGGAGTACACCCTCCGGGCCCGGCAAAAAAGCCAGTGGGAAAAATTTTTCCTCTACCTCGATCTGGAGGCCATGTTACGACGGGATCCCCGGCGGCAGCGGCAATGGCTTGCGGCCCCGGAAGAAGTCCGCCGGCGTATGATCGACCAGTACCGGACCGAGCTTGAAAACGAGGTGGTGGACGGGGACATCGCCACCATACCCCTGGAATTCAGGATCGAACGGACCACCTATAACGCCGAAGAAGGCACCGTTATTGTATTGGAAACATTCCGTTTTAGAGATATAATTGAAAAGAAACGGTACACCTACGATCTCCGCCGAAGAGACGATGTCTGGACCATTGTGGGTTATACGGTACAAAACCTGGGGACGGAATGAAGTTATTGTTGATCCTGGGCTCGGATGAAACCTTTAACCTGGTTTCCCATTATATCAAGCCGCTGGGATTTGACCTGATCCGGTACAGCCATGTACAAAAGGCCATGGATAATATTGATGAGGTCGATCCCGCCGGTCTTATCATCAGCGCCAACGATTTTCCCCGGCACTGGAAGATCCTGGTCCAGTTTGTGCGGGTTGCCCGGGACAAAGGCCGGTGCCCCATCGTCCTCTTAACCGGCGAAAAATTCCCTCTGGAGGAGGCGTCCAAGGCCTTTTATGTGGGGGTAAGCGGCATAGTTCCCGAAACCCTGCGGGAATCATCCCAGGTCAGCAAACTCCAAAACATCTTAAGCCGCTATATTCCGGTAGAAGAAAAGCGGCGATCCCCGCGTTTTTTCGTAGAGCCCTGGCAGCGCTGCGCCTTGATCTTCGCCAACCCCATAAACAAGGTCATTATCACCGGGGAGGTAAAAACCATTGCCCGAATCGGGCTTTCTTTTCACCCCGACTACCCATCCCTGCTGGAGAATCTATACCTGGGAACGATGATCCCCGAATGTTCCTTCCGGCTGGATGACGCCATCCTCTCCCCGGAATGCCGCCTGGCCCGGAACGGCCGGATCATCGCCCTGGAATTTATAAACCTCCCCCCCGATGAACAGGCCGTCTTGGACGCCTATCTGGAAAATCTGCCCCTGCAGGAATTGCGGTACCGGCAGCACCTCCCGGCTTTCTAAGCCGCTGCCCCTCCCCCCCGCGCAAGGGCGGCGGGAAGCGGAACCCCGAAACCGCTGGCAAGGGAGGAGGCCGCCGCGGCACGGTAAAAGAAAAGAAGGATGAGCCTTTCCCAAAACCCGGTTGG
>JAISOO010000142.1 GCA_031275595.1 Spirochaetaceae bacterium
TACGGGTCATGGCTTCCTCTTTTGCCCCCCGCGGGCGTTAGGATCGGTCAACGGGCGGGCTTTTACCCGCCGCCGTCATTCAGTTTGCTGCAATCCCGGAAAAAAAACAAGGGGGTTCCAAAAAAAATACCAAAATTCCCGGGGAATTCCCGCAAAGCGGGGCAGAACCCTCAACCGGCCATTTAAGGATTATCGGCGGGACGAATCCTGCCGATATGCTAGAGGAGCGTACCCATGAAAAAAATAAAAAGCGGACTCTTTTGCCTCATCCTCCTGGGTTTTGTGACCCGGGTTCCGTCCCTTTGGGGGGAACAGTTTTTTTATAAACACAGAACCGGGGACCGATACCGGATTTTATCCACCGTAAACGAGGAAGTTTACGTAAACCGGCGGCTCTCCCACCGGGCGGAAATTTTAAACCGTATCGCCGTGGAAGTAACGGAAGTCCGTAACCAGCGCGCCCGCCACGGGGCCCTGTTTCAGACCGCCGAACGGGCCCACGGGGCGGAAGGAAGCCGGAGTTTCCAGTGGTCCCGGGAGTATGAATCCGAATTCGACCGGGATCCGCAGGGATTTATTACCATCGACCGCAAATTCTTTATGCCCGTGGTACGGAATGTCCCGGTTTTCCTGGACCAGGATCTTAATCCGGGGGACACCTGGTCCGCCGAAGGGCACGAAATGCACGATTTTCGGGACAGTTTTGGGATAAGCGAACCCTACCGGATCCCCTTTGTCGCAAATTATACGTTTTTAGGCCGCCGGCAATGGCGGAATCAGGATTACCCCGCTTTTTCCGTATCCTACCGTATTTTTACCGAACCCGAATCGGTCAGGGGAACCGTCTGGCCCCGGCGCATCATGGGGGCGTCGGATCAAATCGTCTATTGGGATACCGAATTAGGTCAAGCCGCGGCTTATACCGAGATATTCCGTATGGTTTTTGAATTATCCAACGGCAATACCGTGGAATACCGGGGCAGCGCGGAGGCGGAGATCGTCGAATCCCCGGTGATGGATAAAGAAAAAATCGCCCGGGAAATCGGGGACGCGATAAGCCGGATGGGTATGACCGATACCTCGGTCCGGATTGTGGATGAGGGCATATCCATCAGCCTCGAAAATATTC
The DNA here is from genome assembly GCA_031275595.1 of Spirochaetaceae bacterium. The sequence goes on from JAISOO010000142.1 coordinate 1,130, forward strand.
AATTTCAGCCCGATTCCGCGGAATTACTGCCGGCGGAAAAGATAAAACTGGATCAAATCGCCGGGATCCTCCAGGAATATGGGGAACGGGACATCCTCGTGGGGGGGCATACCGCCCTGGCGGGCAGGGCCGAGGATCGGATGGCCCTTTCCCGGGAACGGGCGGCGGCGGTGGCGGATTATTTAATCGAAAAAAACGCCCGCAGCCCCGACCGCGTCGTGGTCCGGGGATACGGGGCGGAACAGCCCCGGGGAGACAATACCACCGAAGCGGGCCGCCGGAAGAACCGGCGGGTGGAAATTACCATACTTGAAAATTAAAGCGGGGTATGCTAAAAATAACTACCCATGAACTATTCCAACCCGGCAAATCTTGCTGTGCTCGCCTGTCCCGGAGGGGAAGTCTTCGCCGATGAGGTAATTACCCATCTTAAGAAGTGTTACCATCATCACTTTAAAAAAACCGCCTCCGAGTTAGCCCGGCGGTACCATGTGGACACGGAAGAGGTTATTAAGAAGGTTAATTTCATCAATGAGGTTAATTCCTCGTCATCAAATTCGCCCGCGGATGTCCTCAAATTTCATATCCCCCGGTTTAAAGTTCCCGTCCGGTTTACCCTGTTCCCCAACGGTGAAATAAAATCGGAAATTCTCGAATCCATCCGGGGAAAGGATATCTACATAGTACAGGACGCGGAGAATCATTACCCGTTACCGTTTAACGACGGCACGGTGACCAGATCCCTCTCGGTGAACGATCACCTCATGACCATCTTTGTAACCGTGGATGCCGTGAAACAGGCCGGGGCGGAACGGGTTACCCTGGTGGTTCCCATTTATCCCTATTCCCGGCAGCACAAAAAAAAAGGCCGGGAGGGACTTACCGCAAGCCGGATAGGAACTATTTTAGAATCCCTCGGGGTCAACCGGATCATTACCCTGGATATTCATTCCCGGGAAATCAGCAACGCCTTCAATTTTATGCGCCTGGAAAATCTTCATGCCAGTTATCAGATTATCCGCCAGTTTTTACAGATCACCGGGATCAAGGACGATGATCTGGTGGTAGTTTCCCCGGATACGGGGGCGGTAGATAGGAATAAATTCTACGCGACCACCCTGAAGCGGCCCCTGGCCTTGCTGTACAAGGAGCGGGATTATTCCCGTGTCTCCAAGGACGCCCTGGAAAACAACATCGCCGAGATAAAACTTCTGGGAAATGTCAGGAATAAGACGGTTTTTATGGCTGACGATATGCTGGGTACCGGGGGAACCCTCCTTGAGGCCATGAAATTCCTCAAGGAACAGGGGGCGGGAAAGGTAATCGCCGCCATCAGCCTTCCCCTGTTCTCCGGGGATGCGGTAAAATATTTTGATGCCGCGTATACTGAGGGACTTTTCTTCCGGATCATTGGAACCAATGCCATATTTCAGCAGGAAGTGTTAAGCCGGGAATGGTATGTGAGCGTCAATATAACCAAACTTTTTGCCCAAACTATTTCCCGGCTCCACCAGGGGCTTTCTATGAGCTCCCTCCTGGATAACCGGGATATCATCGAAAAGTTCCTCACCGATACCTAATTCCATGGCTGCCCGGCTCATCCTCTGTGTTGATATCGGAACCTCCGCGCTTAAGGCTTCGCTCATTGACGCCGAAGGCCATAGCCGCGGGTTTGTCCGCGAGGCCTACCCCCGGGAACGGCTGGCCCGGGGAGCGGTAAGCGGGTCCGATTGGGAAAAAGCGCTGGTCCTGGCCAGGGGGGAGCTTGCCGCACAAGCGCCGGGCCTCAAGCCCGATGCCCTCTGCGTCTCCGGAAACGGTCCTACCCTGGTTCCCCTGACCAAAGGGGGAGAAGCCCTTACTCCCCTCCATTGGTATAAGGACCGGGCCGGGGCGCGGCGTACTCTTCAGGAGCCGCTTCCTTCTTTGTTTCTCCCCGCTGCCGCAGGTTTTTTACAGGAAAATCCCGGTGATTATGAACGGACTCGCCGCCTTTTTTCCGCGCCGGAGTGGCTTTCCTTCCGGTGCGGAGCGGAACCGGTAACCGTCCTCCCCTCCCCTCTTTACGAGCCCTATTATTGGGATGAAGCCCAATGCCGGAGCTTCGGTCTGGATCAGGGAAAATTCCCCCCCTTCGTACCATTGGGAAGTCCCATCGGCAGGGTTTCCGCCGAAGCCGCGGAACACTTTGGCCTTCCCCGGGGAATTCTCATCATTGCCGGCGGGCCGGACTTTATCATGGCCCTGATTGGGGTGGGGGCAATAGAACCGGGACTCGTCTGTGACCGGGCCGGCAGCTCCGAGGGAATTAATTTCTGCGCCCCCGCCCCGGTTCATATTTCCGGGTTCAGGACCCTGCCCCATATTGAAGCGGGATTTTGGAACCTGGGGGCCATCCTGCCCTCTTCGGGCCGCTTTTTTGACTGGTACCGGGAACTCACCGGTCAGGCCGATGGGGGGTATGACGAACTATTGGAGGAACTTATCGGAAGATCCCCTCCTCCCGAATCCGGCGCGGCTCTATCCCCCGGGGAAGGTCTTTTTTTTCCGGCAGTACCCTTCCCCGGTACGTCTTCGGCGGCCGGCCTTTTTACGGCCTTCCCGAGCCTCCTCAGCCGGGCAGGGTTCGGCAGGGCGGTTTTGGAAGCCCTGGGTTTTTTGGTCCGGGACACCCTGGAAATCTTCGGCAGCCATGGTTTCCCCGTCACGGAGATGCGGCTTTCCGGGGGACAGAGCAAAAATGCCCGTTGGAACCAGCTGAAGGCGGACCTTACCGCCTGTACCCTGCTGCTTCCGGAAATACGGGACGGCGAGCTTGGGGGCGATGCCTGTGTCGCGGCCCGGGCCTTGGGGGAATTTTCCAGCCTGTCCCAGGCCGTCTCCGCCATGATCCGTTTCAGCGGCTCCTATGCCCCCTCCCCACAAAAGGCTTCCCTTTATACCGAACGGTTCCATACGTATCGGGAACTTAAAGAAAAGCTCCGGAGTATTTTGGCATGAAGGTCTATCGGCTCCCCCCGGTTCGTTCCGCCCTGATTTTCGATATGGACTCGACCCTCTATACCAATCCGGAGTACGCCCGGGATCAAATCGACCTGCCCATCCGGCATCTTGCCCGTATCCGCGGCTGCGGCTTTGAGGATATGAAGCGGGAAATAGAAACCTGCCGGGAAACCTGGGCCCGGACCAGGGGGGAAAAAATCAGCCTTACCAATGCCTTCAAGGAGTTCGGCGTTTCCCTGGAAGAAAACATCCGCTGGCGGGAAAAACTATATGAGCCATCCCGGTACCTCAAAGCGGATCCGGTCCTTGGTAAGACCCTCGATGTCTTGGCGTCCTCCTTTTCCTTTGCCCTGGTTACGAATAATCCGGTGTCGGTTGCCCGAAAGACCCTCGCGGTCCTGGGGGTTGCGGAATTTTTTACCATCATGGTGGGCCTTGATACCTGCAAAGTATCAAAACCCCATAGGGCCCCCTTTCTTAAAGCACGGGAAGCCCTGGGAATTCCCGCCGGGGAATGTATCGCCCTGGGAGACCGTTATGATTTTGACATAGCCCCGCCCCTGGAGCTCGGCATGGGGGGCATCCTGGTAGACGGGGTTGAGGACGTGTATTGCCTTGGGGAAATACTGAAACGGGACCCTGCGTAAGGTTTCCCGGGATGTCCGGGGAGCAGCCGGCTTCCGGAATAGCTCCGCCGGGTCTTGGAACCGCCTGATAACCTATTTCATGGCGACTACCTCGATCTCAATTTTCGCGCCCAAGGGGAGCGCCGCGGCCTGAACACAGCTCCGGGCGGGGGGGTTCTCGGGAAAATATGAGGCGTATACTTCATTCATCGCGGCAAATTCGGAAAGGTCCACCATAAATACGGTGGTCTTTACCACATTTTTTAGCGAGAGTCCCCCTTGTTCCAGAATCGCTTTGCAGTTCTCAAGGGAATTCTTTGCCGCTTTTTTGATATCCTCTTTTTCAAGGGCGCCGGTCGCCATATCGACCGGTAACTGCCCGCTGGTAAACACAAAACTTCCCGCGTCAATTCCTTGAGCATAAGGGCCGATTGCCTTGGGGGCTTTTTCCGTACTAATGACCTTTTTCATCGTATGCACTCCATAAATTTGCGTTGGTTAGATTAAAAATCGGCTCATGCGAGCCAATTCTAAAACGTTAATTATTCATGCTTCTTATTTCCAGTTCGCCGAGGTATCCCCCTCGCCGCCGTCGGAGCGGTCGTTGTATGTCCAGACGCCGTTCTCATGCTTGGCGTAGAGTTTAATCTCCTCTCCCGCGTCGGCATTCCGCCTGCTGCCGCCGTCTAGCAGAACCGTGTGCCCGGCGCCGTCCAAGGCGGTATTTTCGGTACTGCCCGGCGTATGGGCGGTATCGGTATCCCCGTAAATGGTCCCGCCCTTTTTGATGAAGGCTCCCAGGCTGGCACCCCGCCGCCACTGCTGGCCGTGTTGCCGCTTATCGCGCCGTTCTTCATGGTGAAGGCTCCGCTGAGACTAACAAACACCCCGCCGCCGCCGTTATTGGCCGTGTTGCCCCGTATCTCGCCGCCTTCCATGGTGAAGGTTCCGTTTCCGCCGACAAACACCCCGCCGCCGCTGTTGTCGGAGGTGGTATTGCCCAGGGTCAGCGTTACGCCGGTTTCCACGCCAAAGAGCGCGCCGGTTTCACTCAAGTCTACCGTCCATTTCGCCGCGCCGCCTGAAAGGGTTACGCTGACGGTTTTGCCGCCGTACTCAAACCAGTACGGCGCGATAGCCTCGTCCGCGTTGAGGGTGATGGCATACGCGCCGCCTTCTGCCGCGTTTTCCCTAAGCCACGCCAGTGATTCGGCAAGCGAATTGCCGGGTACCGGCATGGACTCCATAGAAGCGGCAAAAGTATATCGGTAGAGCATTTCCCAAAACCCGGTTGGTTTTAGGAAATACTCTTGAAAAAGCGGTCTTAAAGCCCGCTTTTCCCCATAAATCTAAGGTTGCTTTCCCAAAAACTGAAGTTTTGGGAAAGCCTCAATCGACTCCTCCATTCATCCACCTTTTTTCTCAAAAATAAAAAAAGACAAACTCCTGGGGATGTTCCGCATCAACGTTGATACCAGCAAAAAAGGAAAAAACCACAAGAAACGATCCCCCGGTGTTTCCCCAGGGGTAAAAAACCCGAGGCTTTTCCAACCCGACAAACCGTGGAGCCGCGGATACCGGAAAGAAGAACTTTCTGGACATCCGCTACTTTATCCCGTATACTGATGTTATGATTTTACGGGATTTTGCCCAGGATCTGGCGGAACTTTGTTTTCATACCCCTCTGGCTCCGGGGCGGTCCCTCAGGTGGACCATTATCGCCAATCCCACCGCCGGGGGATTTACCATCCGGTCCCGGTGGAAAAAACATCAGGTCATGCTTAAAAACGCCCGGGAAAAGGCGGAGCGGAACCCCCGGCGGGATAATGCCGGACCGTCCCAAACCGCCCGGGAAGGGGATGACGGTTCCGGCGAATTGGGAAACCTGGGGCTCATCCCCACCAGGGCGCCGGGACATGGGGGAAAAATTGTCAGGGCCTTGTTGGATGAAGCCCAGGCCGATTCGGCGGCCGGTTCCCCCTTCCACCTCCTCATCACCGCCGGAGGGGACGGGACCAGCCTGGAAGCGCTGATCCCCCTGTTTGATGCCCCCCCGGCCATCCGTTCCCGGTTTGCCGTGCTCCGCCTTCCCATGGGAACCGGAAACGACGGCGCCGACGCCGGGGAGTTGGACCATGCCCTGGAACTCCTCCTCTACCCCACCCGGATCGAGGAAGCCCGGGCAGTGCGGCTTACCACGAGGACCCCCGGCAAAGGCCCCTTTCTGGCCTTTAACATCCTCTCTGTGGGCCTGGACGCCTTTGTTACCCACATGACCAATAAAATGAAGGGGAAACTTCCGGGGGATTCCTATAAATTATGGGTGGATATCGCCTCCCTCCTCTATGACCGGCTTTACCGGGTCGGCCCTTTGGAAGTCAGCGCCTTTGACGGAACGGGCCGGATGGTGAAGGCCTTCCGGGAACCCCTCCTGCTATTGGCCGTGGGGGTCAGCGGCCGCCGTACCTACGGTTCCCGCAAGCACATCCTCCCCGACGACCGGAACGTCTGCGGGGTAAAACAGATGTCCCTCCTGCGGAAGGTGGCCTTGAAGGGGCTTTTCACTACCGGGGGCCATATTGATAAACCCGAATCGATCCTGTTTACCGCGGACCGGGTGGAATTCCGGGGGGAATACCCCATCCTGGCCCAGATGGACGGAGAGGCAGTGCTCCTCACCCCGGAAGACTTTCCCGGAACCATAGAACTCACCGAGCCGGTCATTCCCATTCTCAAACGGATCTAAGGAGGCGTTTTTAATGGTACAGGTAATAAACCGGGGGGGGTATCTCTTTAAGGGCCGGGAGCTCATTGAGGATTCCCCGGAAAATCAGGACCTTTTACGGCGGCGTTCTGTTCGGCGGGATGAGGGACGCCGGGCTACTATGGCCTATGGGGTGCTTCATGCCCACAACACAAGCGGGGATGAAAACAAACTGGAATTGCGTTTTGACGCCCTGGCATCCCACGATATTACCTTTGTCAACATCATCCAGACCGCCCGGGTCAGCGGCCTTGAACAATTCCCCCTCCCCTATATATTAACCAACTGCCATAATTCCCTCTGCGCCGTCGGGGGGACCATTAACGAGGACGATCATCTATTCGGCCTTTCCGCGGCAAAAAAATACGGCGGTATCTACGTGCCCCCCCACCTGGGGGTGATCCATTCCTATATCCGGGAAACCCAGGCTGGCTGCGGCAGGATGATCCTGGGACGCGACAGCCATACCCGGTACGGGGCCCTGGGAACCATGGGGGTTGGCGAAGGGGGGGGGGAACTGGTTAAACAACTCCTGGGCCGGACCTATACCATGGCCTATCCCCCGGTAATCGGGGTCTGTCTTTCGGGGAAGCCCCGGCCCGGGGTGGGCCCCCAGGACGTGGCCCTGGCCCTTATCAAGGCGGTTTTTGACACCGGATTTGCCAAAAACAAGGTCCTGGAATTTTTCGGCGAAGGCGTGGGCGCCCTTTCCGCGGATTTCCGCTTTGGCATTGACGTGATGACCACCGAAACAACCTGCTGGTCCTCCCTGTGGGAGACCGACGACCGTATCCGGGATTACCTTGCCCAGCATCACCGCGCCGGGGAGTATACCCCCATGGCTCCGGGAGATAAAGCCTATTACGACGGCCTTATCCGCATCGATCTTTCGGCGATAAAGCCCATGATCGCCCTCCCCTTCCATCCCAGCAATGCCTTTGAAATCGACACCCTCCTGGAGCATCCCGGGGATATCCTCCGCCGGGTGGAACTGGAGGGGACGGAACTCCTGGAAAACAAGAAAGTTCCCTTTAAACTCACCGACAAGGTCGATGAGCAGGGTCGAATCCGCCTCGATCAGGGGGTAATCGCCGGATGCGCCGGGGGGACCTACGAAAACCTCATGGCCGCCGCCGCCATACTCCGGGGGAACGGCTCCGGTAATCCCGGTTTTTCCCTGTCCCTTTACCCCGGCAGCCAGCCGGTAATGCTGGAACTGGCAAAAAACGGGGCCCTGGGGGAGCTTATCCATGCCGGGGCGGTGATCCGGACCGCCTGCTGCGGCCCCTGTTTCGGTGCCGGAGACGTGCCCGCCCATAGGGGCCTTTCCATCCGCCACACCACCCGGAACTTTCCCAACCGGGAAGGTTCCCGGCCCGCCGACGGCCAGACGGCCTCGGTGGCTCTGATGGACGCCCGGAGTATCGCCGCCACCGCCCGAAACGGGGGGTATCTCTGTTCCGCGGCAACCCTGGATTTTGAAGAAAAGTTTCCCCCCTACCACTATGACGACAGCCCCTATAAAAACCGGGTCTATAACGGGCTCGGAAATCCCCGGAGGGATACGGCGTTGCGTTACGGCCCCAATATCACCGACTGGCCTTCCATGGAGGCCCTGGGGGAAAACCTGCTCCTCAAAATAGCGGCGTATATCACCGATCCCGTAACCACCACCGATGAAATTATCCCCTCCGGGGAAACCTCCTCCTTTCGGTCTAACCCTGTGGGGCTCGCGGAATTCACCCTGTCCCGGAAAGACCCCGGTTACGTGGGCAGGGCCAAGGAGGCGCAGCGGGCGGAGGCCAACAGGCTTGCCCAGCTTACCCGTATACAAGAGAAAACACCGCCTGAGGAAGAGGGCGGACCGGTCTGGGCTGAAATCGACGGTATCATGGAACGACTCCGCGCCCTCCAGGGAATGGAAACCTTGGGATACGACGGCCTGCAAATCGGCTCGGCGGTTTTTGCCCGCAAGCCCGGGGACGGAAGCGCCCGGGAACAGGCGGCAAGCTGTCAGCGGGTCTTGGGAGGACTGGTTAATTTTGCAGGTGAATACGCCACCAAACGGTACCGGAGCAACCTCATCAACTGGGGGATCATCCCCTTTACCCTGGAAGGAGAACCCCCGTTTAAACTGGGGGATTACGTGTTTATACCCCGGATCCGGGATCGGATCACGGAGAGCGGAAGCTCCGTTACCGCCTATGTGGTTACCGCCGGAGCGCTCCTCCCCTTCACTCTGGTCATGCCGGAACTTACCCCCCCAGAGGCGGATATCATCCGGCAGGGCTCCCTGATAAACTACAACCGTTCACATTGTGGTTTAGAATAATCACGAATACCCGAACGGCACGAACAAAGATGGGTGGTAAGTCCTCTCTTTTCTTTCTGCCTCGTTTTCTTACTTCCATGCTGAAACGGAGAATTGCCGGTAATTTTTGGGGAAGGCGTTAGATTTTTATGAGGCAATGCGTGATCTTGGCCTACGGAGATTAATCCGGTATACTAACGCCATGATATATCCACTTATCAGGGAGATCCGGGCCCTTCCGCCTGAATCCCAGGAGCTTATTGTCCGGGGCTGGGTCAGAACCAAGCGGGAGTTGAAAAATCTTGTTTTTGTGGAAGTAAACGACGGGTCCTGTTTCGGCGGTATCCAGTGTACCTTTGACCGGGCCGGGGCATGGGGGGAAGAGACGGAAACGGCCCTGTCCGCGGTATCCACCGGAGTCTCGGTGGAAATAACCGGGAAGCTCGTCCCGTCTCCGGCGGCGGGGCAGGCGGCGGATCAATATCCCCTACAGAAAAAACGGCATTCCCTAGAATTCCTGCGGGAAATTGCCCACCTCCGGGCCAGGACCAATACCTTCGGCGCCGTGGCCCGCCTGCGCAGCCGTCTTGCCTTCGCGGTCCATGAGTTTTTTCAAAGCCGGGGGTTTCAGTATATCCATACCCCGATCATCACCGCCAACGATGCCGAAGGGGCGGGGGCCATGTTCCAGGTTACCACCCTGGATCTGGACGCCATGGCTGAATCCGGTAAACCCCCGGATTACGGAAAGGATTTTTTCGGTAAGCGAAGCTGCCTCACCGTATCGGGACAGCTGGAGGCGGAAACCTATGCCTTGGCCCTCTCCCGGGTCTATACCTTTGGCCCCACTTTTCGGGCGGAAAATTCCAATACCACCCGGCACCTGGCGGAATTCTGGATGATAGAGCCTGAAATGGCCTTTGCCCGGCTGGAGGATAACATGGTCTTGGCGGAGGATTTTCTCAAATTTCTCCTCTCCACAGCCCTCAGGGACAATGCCGAAGAGATCGCCTTTTTTGAGGCCCATATCGAAAAGGGTTTGTCCGGCGTACTCCGGTCGGTGGCGGAGGCTCCCTTTGTCCGCATGACCTATACCGATGCGGTGGCGGAACTGGAAAAAAACGCGGGGGCTTTTGAATTCAAGCCCTTTTGGGGCTGCGATCTTCAAAGCGAACACGAAAAATTCCTTACCGAAAACGTAGCCCGAGGGCCGGTAATCGTGACCGACTATCCCCGGGAGATAAAAGCGTTTTATATGAAAATGAACGATGATCGTAAAACCGTCCGGGCCATGGATGTCCTCGTCCCCCGGTTGGGGGAAATAATCGGCGGTTCCGAACGGGAAGAAAACCTAAACGCCCTGGAAGAACGGATCCGCGATTTGGGCATGGGCCTTGAGGACTACTCCTGGTATTTGGACCTTCGCCGTTACGGCTCGGTCCCCCATGCGGGATTCGGTCTGGGCTTTGAGCGGCTTATCCAATACGTCACCGGCATGGCTAATATCCGGGATGTTATTCCCTACCCCCGGGCCGTGGGACAAGTGAATTTCTAAAGCGCCTTGCGAAAACAGGGGATAATGGGGGCTGTTTCAAAATTCGGCATTTTGAAGCAGCCCCATTTTTATGAAAAATATCGCTCCTATTCATCCCAGAGCCAGGTTGAAAGGTAGCGTTCCCCCGTATCGGGCAGTACCACTACAATAGTTTTCCCCTTGTTTTCAGGCCGTTTGGAAATGGTCAGCGCCGCCTCTAAAGCCGCCCCGGAGGAAATCCCCACCAGGATCCCCTCTTCTTTGGCTGCCCGGCGGGCGATGTTTCCCGCCTTGGTCTCATCGGTCTGGTAAATTTCGTCCACGATAGTTTTATCATAGACCTGGGGTACAAAACCCGCGCCGATTCCCTGGATCTTGTGGGGACCGGGCTGCCCGCCGGAAAGTACCGGAGACGCGGAAGGTTCCACGGCGACGATTTTAACCGAAGGGTTTTTCTCCCTAAGGTATTTTCCCGCCCCGGTTATGGTACCCCCCGTACCGACCCCGCCGATGAGGATATCCACCTCACCATTGGTATCTGTCCATATTTCCGGACCGGTGGTGGATTCGTGGATCGCGGGATTGGCGGGGTTGTTAAACTGCTGGGGAATAAAGGAATTGGGAGTTGCCGCCGCCAGTTCTTCAGCCTTGGCAATGGCCCCCTTCATGCCCTTAGCCCCTTCGGTCAATTCCAATTCCGCCCCAAGGGCTTTGAGCAGTTTCCGCCGTTCAATACTCATGGTCTCGGGCATGGTAAGGATGATCCGGTATCCTTTTACCGCCGCCACAAAGGCCAAGCCAATCCCCGTATTACCGCTGGTAGGTTCAATAATAACGGTCCCTTTTTTTATTCTGCCGTCTTTTTCCGCGGCTTCGATCAGGGCCAGGGCGATCCGGTCTTTAACGCTGGAAAAGGGATTAAAACTCTCCAGCTTCGCATATACTATTGCCCCCCCGTCGTTGATCTTATTGATCCTGACGATAGGGGTATTACCTATCAGATCCGTTATTTTCTCTACCCGTGCCATAAAAGCCTCCTGAATTATTACACCGATCCCATTGACCGCCATATTACTTAGTAAGTATATAGGTATTATATTATAGCAGAAACAAAAAGTCAAGGGAAAATTCAAAAAAACTCATTTTTACCGATATACCGAACAAGGATATGAAAAGAGACTTCCGGGCAAGGGCTTCTTTTGAGAAGATTTAGAACGATGGGTCCGCCGCCTTTAAAGCCCACATCCCGCAAAGGGGCCGGGCCGGACGCGCGCCAACAGGCCGGGTATTCCCCCGGCTCTGCCGGTAATCCCCTCACGACACGAAATACATACGCTGAACCTGCTCCGGTTCAGAGCGCATCCCGCTTAATCTTTTTCGTGGTGGTCATCTCCATGGGTTCATCCAGGATGGTGATTTTTTCGATCCGCTGATAGGGAAGGAGCCGCTGATTCACCTCGGAGATGATCTGCTCTATCCGGGTCTTGACGGCCTCTTTAGAAGGGGTTCCCCCTTCCTGCTGGGCGAAGAAATCCGGGCTTGGATAGACCAGGGCCTCGATCCCTTCGGTCTTCATCTTCTTATCCAGCACAAAACCCCGGACCAGGATCTGCTCAATTTCCTCAAAGAGCTGGAATTCGTTTTCAATCTCCTCGGGATAGACATTTTTACCCCCCACGGTGACGATCATGTTTTTAGCCCGTCCCGTCAGGTAGAGGTAGTTTTCATCATCCAGATAGCCCAGATCCCCGGTCTTGAGGTAGCCATCCTCGGTAAAAGCCTCGGCGGTTTCCTGGGGCAGTTCAAAATATCCTTGCATGACCATGGGGCCCTTGACGATAACTTCCCCTACTCCCCGCTCGTCTGGGTTGAGGATCTTCATATCACACTGGGGGATAACCTTGCCGACGCTGGTTTCCTTGTAATGTTTTATGGGATTGAGGTTGATAATGGGGGAGGTCTCGGTCAGGCCGTAACCCTGGACAAAATCTATCCCCAGCTGGTTGTATTTTCTAAAAACACTGGGGGCCAGGGGGCCGCCGCCGCAAATACAGATCCGTACCGTGGAAAGGCTGGCCTTGTCCAGGATAAAACCAAACATTTTTTTCCCGGGATTTACCTTAAACACCTTTTTGATAAACCCCGAAAAGCCCATCAGGACTGAAATCAGCCCGAAAACAATGGGCCCCTTTTCCTTGAGCCCCCGGATAATACCCGCCAGAACCTTATTGAACAACATGGGTACCCCCAGGAGCATGGTAATCTTCGCCTCCTTGAGGTCCTTGAGAATCGCCTTGGTCACCATCCGCTTGCCGAAGACCACCTCCGCGCCGGTGGAAATAGTTTCAATAAAAACCGCCAGCATGGTATAGGCGTGGTGGAGGGGGAGGATGGCGTAAAACACATCCGTATGCAGTACCTTGAAAGGGGTACCCTGGGCGAGGTAACAATCGGAAACCAGGTTTTGATGGGTCAACATCACCCCCTTGGGGGTACCCATGGTTCCGGAGGTAAAGAGGATCGCCGCCAAATCGGTTTCCGCCGCCTGTTCTATCTCCACCGGAGGCCCGTCCAAGTCGTACACATAGGTACCTATCCCCTTTTTTAACGAGATAAGCTCCTTGAGCTGCCCGGGTTTTTCCTGATACCGGCCGTACTTTTCCTCATCCACAAAAAGAAACCGGGCTTTGGAGGTTTTGATGAGGAGGTCGATTTCCTCGTTTTTAAGCTGGTAATCAATGGGAACCACTATTCCCCCTGCAAAGAGAATCCCCAGGTAAGCCACGGTCCATTCGGGGGAATTTTTCCCCGTCAAGGCCACCGTATCCCCCTTGCGGACCCCATGATGGTACAGCCAACGGGCCGCCGCTTCTATAAGGCGGAGAGATTCGGTATAGTTAAGACTAATCCGGTCCGGTTCATAGATAGTGAAACAGGGCCGTTCCCCGTAACGGGTAACGGTGATTTTAAACATCTCCGGCAGGGTCGGCCAAAGACCTGAAAAAGCCTTCCCCCGGAAATCATCCAAAAAAGCCCAAGGGATATAGGTGCTGTTCATAAATTCCCTCCTTAGAATTATTTTGACCCCAAAAAAGACAAAAGGTTGCGGTTTTTGAAAAGGGCACGGGAAATCCGGAGCGTTACGGCTCCTGCCGCAGGGTTATTTCCACCACGGTGTCCGCCGGGTCCGGCAGGGGATAGTTGTCGTTGCTTTGGAGGTTGAGGAAAAAGAAGGCGTGTTCCCGGTATTCCGCCAGGTTCCAATAATCGGCGGGCAGGATCTCACTGCCGTCGGCCAGGAGCCGCAGCTTTGCTATTTTGCCCGCCAGATGGGGCAGGCATATCCCCCCTGCCTGGGGTTCGTAGATGTGGGCGTAGAGGGTATGGCCCCGCCGGGTAAAGCGGCCCCATTCAGGTTTGGCACGATCGGCCATACCGCAACCGTAGATGCTGCCGCCGTTATCCTCCAGCCAGCGGCCCACCGCCTCCAGGATCTCCACCGATGGGCGGGGAATCCGGCCTTTGGCGTCGGGCCCCACATTGAGGAGCAGGTTGCCGTT
>JAISOO010000041.1 GCA_031275595.1 Spirochaetaceae bacterium
TATTGAACGGGGTAATAAATGGCCATATCCGGATACCCTCTCAAAACTTGCGAAGGCGTTACATGTTGAGGTCCATGAATTGTTCCGTAAAGAAGCAGCGCCTGCCAGGGAAAGCCGGGACATTATTGCCAGGGTGGTCAAAGAAATACTTATCGCCCAAAAAACAGCAGCCGACCGCATCTGCAAACATTATGTAGATTAGTCATTCCCCGTCCATAATCTTCACTCCCTAAAAATCGTTTTATCCCAACCTTTCTTGGAAGGTTGCTTATATCACACCCCTATGATAACACGCCGCTACTCACCCGGCATTTCGGGGACCGGGCGGGGGGTAAAAAATCCCCTGTCTTGCCCGGCGCCCTGATTACCCTTTGACTTAACCGCCGCTTTTTCATATGCTATGAAGTATATCCGTGTCCGGAAAGGAGTGATTATGTTGTTGTCTGAATTAGGGGGACCCATTGCCGAATTAAAGGCCCGTATCTATGCTACCTGGAGGCGTCTTTGAGGCGGCTTCCTTTGGGGAACGGATAAGCGCCCTGGAAGAGCGGGCGGGGGAGGGTGGTTTCTGGAACGACTCGGCTCAGGCGGAAAAGACCATGGGGGAACTTAAGGCCCTCAAAAACCGTTATGAGCCCTGGAAGACTCTGGTGGCGGAGATAGACGACCTGGCCGTCCTCCATGAACTGGCCGAAGAGGCCCGGGACGAATCCCAGGGGGCGGAAATTGAAGGGGCTTTAAAGGAAATTTCCGCCCGGTATGAGGAACGGAATATCTTTGAACTCATGCCCGGGGAGGTGGACGGTAACGGTTGTTTCCTCACCATCCATTCCGGCGCCGGGGGGACCGAAGCCTGCGACTGGTCCCAGATGCTGTACCGGATGTACCTGCGCTGGGCGGAGCGGAAGGGCTTTGCCATAGAGGAGGTGGATCGCCTGGAGGCTGAAGGGGGAATCAAGTCCGCCACCGCCCGGATAGCGGGGGATTATGCCTACGGATACCTCAAGGGAGAATCCGGGGTGCATCGATTGGTACGGATATCCCCCTTTGACGCCAATGCCCGGCGGCATACTTCCTTTGCGTCGGTGTACGTGTTCCCGGTGATAGATGATTCCATAGAAGTGGATATACGTCCCGAAGATCTCCGGGTGGACACCTACCGTTCCGGGGGCGCCGGGGGGCAGCATGTGAATAAGACCGACAGCGCCGTCCGGTTTACCCACCTTCCCACGGGGATCGTGGTGGCTTGTCAGAATGAACGGAGCCAGATTAAAAACCGGGCCATCGCCATGAGTATGCTCAAAGCCCGGCTGTATGAGTATTACCGGCAGGAAAAAGAAAAGGAAAACGAAAAGTTTGCCCAGGAAAAAAAGGATATTTCCTGGGGGAATCAAATCAGGTCCTATGTGTTCCAGCCCTATACCATGGTCAAGGATTACCGGACAAAGGCCGAAATTGGTAATATCCAGGCCGTCATGGACGGAGACATAGATCTTTTTATAGAGGAGTATTTACGCTTTGCATGGAATAACTCCCACGCCTAAAAAAACAAAGGGCGGTCATCCCCGGGCCGCTTTGTTATGTTCCCTCGTGTTTCTACTTGCTTCGGTTCCGGCGGTATTCGGACGGGGAAAGACCCAGGAAGAACCGAAAGAACCCCTTAACCCGGAGTGGACCCTCTGTATCAGCGCCCTGGATATTACGAAATTGTCCCCGGGCCGGCAATTTATCGGGGACATTTTGGCGAGGGACCTGGTTTACGCCCTTACCCGGGTGGAACGCCGGGAACGGTCCACCCCGGAATACGCCTATTACGAGGGGGCCGCCTGGTCCAAGACCAGGACCGAAGCGGCTAAAAGTCTCACGGTGAAACGGAATGAGCGGGATCTTTTGCTTTTTAAGGGGGAGCCGGATTGGAAATACCGAAACCAGTTGAAAACCATTGAGGCGGAGATAACAAAACTTGAGCAGGCCCTGGAAAAGACGGAAAGCGAAAGCCCTCCTATTGCCGCCAAACCGGCATTTATCCTTACCGAGGCCAACCGTAACGGTTCCTTTCCCCCGCCGCCCGAGGCGGGAGGGGAATATTCCTTCTGTGTAAATCAAAGCGCCGACGCCCTGCTTTTTGGGGAGGTATTGGAATACTTTGGGCGGATAAATTTGAACCTTAAATTGTATGCGCTCTATGCCCGCTCTTTTATCTATGAGGATACCATTATCTTTTCTCCGGAAAATATAAACTCCGCCATGACTGAGTTAGCGAATCGTTTGGCCGGTGAGATTTCCGGGACGCTTCCGGCTATGGTGGTGGTCAAGACTGATCCCGAAGACGCGCTCATCATGATTCAAAATTCCTTTACGGGTTTGGGGAAGACCGATGTTTTAGAATATCCTCCGGGGGAAGTAATCATAGAGACCTTTGCGGAAAACCACGGCCTGATTTCCACGCCGGTGGAACTTCATTCCGGGGAACTTACGGAATTGACCCTCACCTTACCCCCCACCCCGCAGGAACGGTTTGACCTCGATGTTCCCGGCAGCTCCCCCAAGGGGGCTCTATACCGGGGCGCCCTCTTTATTGGGGAACCTCCCCTGAGTATAACGGTACCCAAAAATCAATATGAATATATCTGGATTGAAACTCCCGGGGGAAATACCGATTCGGTGGCTTTTAGCGCCGCGCCGGAGCGGAGCGGAAGTCTTATCACGTTCAAACCGTCCATGCCCTATCTGCCCGAAGAAGACCGGGTTGAAAAGGCGAGGCATAAGTTTTACGGAGCCTGGGGACGGTTCTGGATAGCCTTGCCGTTGACCGTCTTCCTCTATGGAATATCAACTGCCTATGCACCCACTATCCATGGACAGAATTCCGGTTTATATCTTCAAAGCTCAAATGCATTACTTCATAATGCTTATATTTCCCTCGGTGCTATTGCGCTCACCAGTTTTTTTACCGCCGAATGGTTATACCGGACCTTCGGTTATATTTCCACCGCCAGCGAAGACGCGGTTCCCTTGCTCAAATAGGGGGATAGTTCCTATGGAAACAAATGGTTTTGCCGGCCGCATAAAAAGTTTTTTGGGGCTCAAAAAAGTAATTACCGATGAATTATACGAAGACCTGGCCGATCTCCTGATAGAGGGTGATTTCGGTGCCGCTGAGGCGTTCAAAGCCGTGGATAAACTCAAGGAGCATTGCCGAAGAAAAAAGATACACGATGGGGAAGGGGTGCGTTGTGCTTTGGCGGAAATTTTAACCCAGGAGCTTGTACAACCAGGTATCCCCCAGGGGCATGATTCCATATATGACTTTTTTAGCTCCCCCCCGGAACCGGTATCAGGCCCTCAAAAGACGGGGATAATCCTGCTTTTAGGGGTGAACGGGGTTGGAAAAACCACTACCGCCGCAAAACTCGCCTACCGGGTCTTGTCTCTGAACCGGGGGCGGCCCATCCTGGCTGCGGCGGATACCTTTCGGGCGGCGGCCGTCGATCAACTTAAGATCCATGGGGAGCGGATTGGGAGCCGGGTTATTGCCCATAAACCCGGGGGAGATCCCGCGGCGGTGGTTTATGACGCGGTGGAAGCCGCCCTGGCGGGGGGCGGGGATCTGATCATCGCCGATACCGCCGGCCGGATGCATACCAAAACCGCCCTGGTGGAGGAATTAAAAAAGATAGACCGGGTGGTGGACTCCAAGGCGGCGGGGGGATTTTATGTGAAGTGGCTGGTATTGGATGCCACCACCGGCAGGAATGCCCTGGCTCAGGCAGAGATTTTTCATGAAGCGGTTGCCCTGGACGGGATCATCCTTACCAAATATGATTCCGGCGCCAAGGGAGGGGCGGTATATTCCTTAGCTTCGGAGCTTCACCTTCCGGTGATTTTTATATGTGATGGTGAAAAATACGGGGACCTCCAATTTTTTGATCCCCGGGAATATACAAGCAATTTCGTGGGCCTGGAATCTTCTGTCAGAAGCGGCGGGCCGTCAAAGGAGACCGGCCATTAAGGGATGGTATATCTTTCCGTTTTTCCTTTTTATGGCGATGGGGATCGCCGGCGCGGCGGACTGGTATATCTCTAACGCCGCGGGGATGGCCCTGGAACCGGCCTTCTCCCGGCTCGCGCTACGGGAACAATATGCCCTTTCTGTCGAAACGGTTCAGGCTTCGGAATTGCCCCCCGAAATACGGGCTTATTACAATCCTGCTTTCCTGATTGAACGGCGTATTCTCTATGAAGACGGTAAGGAATCCCGGCGGCAATGGATATTCCGAGATGCCGGGGGAAAAACAAGGCTGAACGCGGTACTGATTCCCTCCCCCGAGGAAGATGCCCCCGGCGCTGAGGAGGAACCGGAGGATGAATCCCAGGAGCCTCCGGGATTTATTGAAATATACAATGGGGATAACCTTATGGTGGAAGAACACCGTTTGAACAACGATGGTTCCGATGAAATAATCAACTATGTGTATCATAATAGGCTCCTCATCAGAACCGAAAACAGACTCAAGGTCCCCCCTTCCGATGAGGAGGGAGAAATTACCCGGAACCTATGGACCGATTATTACCGGTATAGCCGCTTCTCTTCCCTCCGGGGGATTAACCGGGTATACCACAGCGATGTTCCCACGGCCAGGATCCGATTTCCCCACATGGTACTTGATGTGGGTAAACCGGGAAATTTTATCAGCCCCAATGATGCCTATAGTTCGATTTTTTTACAGGATGTTTTTGTAAACCGGGGTGACCGGGTCGTATATACCACCGACAGCCGGGGAAGGATCCTCGCTGAAACCAGGTACGACGAAGCGGGCGAGGTCACCGGCGAAATCAAAAATACGTGGTCCGAGAACAATAAAATTCAATCGGTGCATTGGGTTGCCGGAGAAGATGATCGGCTTATCGAATATGAATACGATGATGAGGGGGATCGTGCAGCGGAGCTGAATTATAACAAGGGTGTTTTGGAGCGGACGGTCCGGCTCGAAGGTCCGCGGGAAGTGGAAACCTTATATATGCAGGGACGGCCTGTCCTGAGGGCGATCTGGGAAGATGGCCGCAAAATATCCGAAGAGCAGATCCGTTCCCGGCCGGGGACCGCAGAATAATGGGCGGCTTCCGGTGGATAGGTTTTGTGGCGGCCCGGTATATTTCGAAAAAACGGAAGGACCGGTCCAATTCCTCCATGATCCTCGCAGTATTGGGAATTTTTATCGGAGTCTTGGCCTTAACGGTAATCCTGGCGGTGATGAACGGATTCCAGTTGGGGTTTATCGAAAGCATTCTGGAGATATCTTCTTTTCATATACGGCTTGAATCGTTTCCCGAAGCTGAAAGGGACCGGTTCACGGAAACCACTGCCCTTCCGGGAATTACCGCGATCCTTCCTTTTCTGGAACTTACCGGTATAATCCGGGGAAACTGGGGGGGACAACAGGTGGCGGCGGTTCGGGGGCTGCCTCCGGATGCTTTGGAAAGGGATGCCGGGATGGCAAGAAGAATCGATATGGTCCGGGGGAGCTTTGACATCACCGGAGCCGATTCCATACTTTTAGGGGTAGAACTGGCCTGGCGGCTTGATGTGGATGTGGGGGATGAACTCGCCCTTCTTTCCGTTTCAGGGATATTCCCCGGGGATGCTTCCCCGGAAGATTCCGTTTTTACGGTGAGGGGAATTTTCAGAACCGAGTTTTATGAATACGATCTGGGTTGGGCTTTTATCAACCTGGATAGAGCCGTCGTACTCGCAGGAAAGGATACCCTTTCCCTGGGGATAAAACTTAAAAACCGCTGGCAGGATCAGCGGATAGCCGCCCGGCTCCGGGAGCTTCCTGAATTAAAGGATGTAGCGGGCTATACGATCAAATCCTGGCGGGACTACAACCGGGCTTTTTTTGGCGCCCTGAGGACGGAAAAGCTCCTTATGTTTGTTTTGGTGGGGCTCATCTTTATCGTGGTGGGGCTCAATATTTTTCAGGCCCAGCGGAAGGCTGTGCTGGAACGCCGGGAGGAGATCGGACTGCTCCGGGCGGTAGGGGGGAGTGACCGGGCGGTACGGCTTATCTTTGTCTGGGACGGGTTTTTTATCGGCATCACGGGAGCGGGGCTTGGAACCCTTCTGGGGCTTATTTTAGCCTTTAACATCGGCGTCTTTTTTACCGTCCTTGAAACCCTGGTCAACGGGTTTATAGACCTGCTTAATTTTATTTCCCTTTCTTTGTTCGGTTCCGGCGCCTTGGGGGAGGGGGGCTTTGCGTTTTTTTCTCCGACGATTTTTTATATTAAAGAAATCCCCTCCCGGGTCATTCCCCACGAAGTATTGCTGATCTTCATGTTTGGTTTTTTATCCGCGGTTTTGGCGGCCTGGTTTGCATCAAGAAAGATTTCCTTGACTAGACCTGCGGAGGTACTGCGTTATGAATGAAGTTAACGGAAAAAGCATACTGGCATCGGTTCGGAACATCGTCAAGGATTATAAGTCCGGTACGGAAATTTTGCATATTCTCAAGGGTATTACCTTTGATATCCCCCAGGGGAGTTCCGTAGCCATCAGCGGCCATAGCGGCAGCGGAAAAAGTACCCTCCTCAATATCCTGGGCGGCCTTGACCGTTCTGATTCCGGCTCCGTTGAAGTGGGGGGGGTGGAAATTACCGGACTCTCGGAAAGCGGCTTGAGCTCCTACCGGAGCCGCAAGGTAGGTTTTATCTTTCAGTTTCACTATTTATTAAAGGATTTTACCGCGCTGGAAAACGTCATGCTTCCCGCATATATGGCGGGGATGCGGAAGAAGGATGCCCTGGAAAGGGCCCGGGTCCTCCTGGGGGATGTTAGGCTGGATGAACGGCTCCATCATTTTCCTTCCCAGCTTTCCGGAGGAGAACGCCAGCGGGTAGCGGTAGCCCGGGCCATGGTTAATAACCCCGATATGATTCTCGCGGACGAGCCCACGGGGAACCTGGATCCGGTGAACAGCTTGGTGGTGGCGGAACTTTTATACGCCGGGGCGGAAAAGTGGGGCAAAACCCTGATTGTGGTTACCCATGAGGAACGGGTAGCGGAACGGGCAGGACTCCGCTATACCCTGGAAGCGGGGGTCCTCCGGGAAATCAAAACAAACGGGGACCGGCGGTGAAATTTGGTTCCGGTTTTTTTGTTGCCCTCCGGTATCTCCTTGGCAGGGCCCGTGAGGGGGGCCGGTATCTTAGGGGAGCGGCGGCGGGGATAGCCCTCAGCCTCATTCCCATCATCGTTACCCTCATCGTGGCGGACGGCATGATCCGGGGAATTACCGACCGGTATCTCGAATTGGGAACCGGCCACCTGCAGGTATATAACTTCAGGGCGCCCGGAGATATTGAGGACCTGAGTCCCCTCATGTCAGGAATCGGGGAAATCCGGGGGATTTGGCCTGAACAACAGGGGTTGGGAGTCTTGGTAGGTAAAACGGGAAAAACCGGTGCCACTATCCGGGCGGTGGATCCCGCTTTTTGGGATTATGATGAACGGGGCAGGTACCTTGTTACCCTTTCGGGGACCACAAAAATTGAATCCCCCCGGGAGGTTCTTTTGGGAGAGGAGCTGGCCCAATCTGCGGGGGTTGAGGTGGGGGATACCGTCAGAATCATGACCATCCAGGTGACCGAAGACGGCAGGAATATTCCCCGCTTTCTTTCCTTTACCGTCCGGGGTATTGTTTCTTCCGGGTACCGGGAGTTGGATTCCCTTTGGTGTATCATGAGTTATGAAGGGGGCAAACAGTTTCTGGCGCCGGAATTATCCTATACCCACCTCATCGTAAAAATCGCCGATCCCTATAAGGATGCGAATGCTGTCGCCGTATCCCTCTATCAGGCCCTGGGGCCCGGTTTTGGGGTCTATACTTGGCAGGAATTACAACGCTCCCAATACCAATCCTACGAATCTACCCGGCAGCTTCTGCTCTTTATCATGGCCCTCATCGTGGTGGTGGCGGCGGTCAATGTATCCTCCGCCACCTCTATGCTGGTCATTGAACGCAGCCGGGACATCGCGGTCCTCAAGGCTTTCGGGACGAACCCCAGGGAAATCAGCCGGATTTTTCTCTGCGGTTCTTTTTTAACCGGTCTTTTCGGGGCAATTATTGGTATTGTCCTGGGCCTTATCATAGGGAACTACATCAATTCCCTTGTACATGGCCTGGAGATCATCCTGGGTTTTTTTTCATCTCTTTTTAACCGGGAGGGGGGGGTTAAGATCCTCGACCCCGGATTTTACCTTGAAATCATCCCTATTATCATTGATTGGACCATGATTTTTTTTATCGGCCTTTTTACGATTCTCTGTTCCATGCTGGCATCCTGGATTCCTGCCCGCCGGGCGGGGAAAATACCCCCCATGGAACTGCTGCGGAAATATTAACCGTGGACCTCATAAATTTATTGAGCCCAGAAAAACATCGAAGTTATTTTGAGCATCCCGGAGATTTTTTTCAGCATCGGTTATGGCGGCATTGAGGGTATCGATCTCCCCATCCATGGCAACCATACGCCGGAGGTACTCCTGACCCTGGGTGCTTTGGTTTCCCGCGGCTTCCAGATTCCGCCGGATCCGGTCTTGTTCGGCAATAAGCCGGGTCCGCTGGGTTTCCAGCGCGGTAAGGGCGGTTTTGGCTTCCGCGTTTTTTTGCTGAAGTTCCACCCCCTTGGTCAGGGCGGCCCGTACCGCGGGGGGAATTTCTCCATTGGACGCGTAGGACATGAGGGAATCGAGTCCAAGCTGGGCCAGGGTTATCCGTTCAGCCAAGGGGCTTTCCTCTTTTACGGTAAAATAATGTTCCCCCCCGGCGTCAAGGGCCAGGACGAAACGGTAGAGAGCTTCGGTCCTCTCGTAAAAAGATGCGGGCTCGGCGAGGGTTGCGTTCAGGGTAAGGGGATGTTCCAGGATAAGTCGTTTCCCTTCCCGGGAATTATTTTTAAAGACATAGGCCTTTTCATAAATCAGTTTCCGGGAAATAGTCATAACACCCCGGTTCACCGTAACGGTGCTTACCACCCGGGAGGTAGAAGAATTTACCCTGCCGTTAACGGAAAGATCGTCCCCATAGGAGATAAGCCTTTTTTCATCTTCAGGGAAAAAATTTATCAGGGCGTCCCCCGCATAGGTTCCGCCGTCAAAAACCGTAATAGGCCCCGCGGGAAGCCGCATTCCGGTGGTATTCGTCAGTTCCACGCTCATAGCGGGGTGGACGCCCCCCTTGTTTGCGGCGTTTGCTCCGGAAAAAACAAGAACCTTTTCCGCCCGGAGTTCCCCCTCTACCAGGGGCAACATGGCGCTTTGCTGCCGGACCAGGCTTACCGGATGCCGGAGGGTAAATTCAAACTGATCTCCCGCTGTCGAAGTTCGGGCGGTTTCCATGATTCCCCCGGCTATATTGGGGGCCGGCTTCGGCATTTCCGCTACAACCTCCCCCCCATACATGGATTCCAGGGACTCCGCCTGGGGAACAGCCCGGGCCTTAGCCGCGCCGCTATCCCTTTGGAGCTGAACATACCCCGAATCATAGGTCCGGGCCTCGGCAACCCCGGCGATTGCCAGGGGCAGCACCGGCCGGTCTATATAGTAGGGAGGATAAAGATTCTGAATAAAAGAGACCGGTTTCCCCGTAACCAGGGAGAGCTCCACCCCATCCCAGTCCGCCTCTCCGGCGTTATCCACAATAGCCCAGCCTTGAAGGAAGGGTTTATCCCGGGACAGATCCAGCCGGTAGGAAACCTTCCACACCGGGGCGGGGATCACATAACTTATGGATATGTTTCGGTCGGATGAACCGGGGAGTTCTACCCGCAGGTTGCGGGTATCCGAAATCCGGGAATCCCTGATAAGGTCCAGCGCCCGGTTTAAATCGGCGTTAATTTCCGGATCCTTAAAAACAAAACGGTTTATTTCCCGGAGCCCCACCGCCCGTATACCTTGGGGGGTAATGAGGGAAAGCCAGGCTTCCGGCGAACCCCTGGGGAATTCTTCCGCCGGTATCGCCGGACGGTATTCGATCCCCAGGATTCTCCCCTCAATGGAGGTGGAGGTATATACTTCTATTTCCACGCCGGTAAGCCCTTGTAATAGTTCCACGATATCGGTATTCCCCGAAAGATCGATCCTGAGACTCTTCAAGGTCCGGTACAGCGTCTCCTCCGAAGGGTACGTTACCGAAGGGGAAAGAGAGCGGGGGTCGTTAATAACCAGGGATTTAAGGACGTCATTAACCACCCCTATTTTAAACGGGAGATCTATCCTCACGGAACCCGAAACCTCCCCTTGATGTTCAAAATAAGCAACTCCGGAGGAAAAAAGGGCTATCCGTTTAAGGGGAACCGGGGTTTTCAGGATCGTCTCCGACGGCGCCGCTCCGGTTTTCTCCCGGGACAGGTTCCCGGCTGTTCCCGGAATATCCATGCCGGATTGGGCCGTCAAACTTGTCCCGGTCAGGAGTATCAACACCAGGGTAAAAACGCCCCTTCTTTCCATAACGTTCCTCCTTATTTCATCGCCGCGGGAACCGGTTAAAACAACCGATTTTGGAATCAATTCAATTACCGGCCTTCCCGCTGGTGTTCCAGCCGGAGGGTCTTGGTCGGCTGATCGCAAACCTCCGCAGGACCGTAATATTGAATGGCGCCGGGAAAAACAAAACTGGTTTTTACCGCCCAGGTATCCCGGACCTCGGCAAACGTCTTAAAAGGCGCCCCTTCCAGCTCCACCAGGGCTTTTTTGATCACCGGTTTTTGGGAACCCTTCCGGTGCTCCATGTTCATCATCATGGTAAGGGGTACTCCTCCGGCTATCCACTGGTCTGCCGGGGCGGTGAGGTTCCGTACGCTGGAAAGATAACCGGTAAGCCCCGAGGCGATGAGGACAAAGGCGCTGAATCCCAGAGCATAGCAATAATCGGCATCGAAGTTCGAGGGAAAGGCGCAGCGGCCTTCGTACCCAAAAAAATGTCCCAGGGCGCTGAATTTGCCCCTGTAGGTCCCGGCCTTTTTGAATGCCGAAAGTTTTTTTTCTACCATGCTGATGAGAAGCTTCTCCGTTTCAATCCGGGAAACTTGAACATTACCGTGGGGATCTCGGTCCATAAGAAGCTGTTGGGCGATTTCCCCCGGAAGGCTCTGAAAAAGGGAGCGGGAACCGGGGGAAAGGATACCCTCAAACCAGGCGCTCTGATCTTTAAAGCTCCCGAGGTTGGCAAAGGTTTCGGCATTGATGGCTATTACATCGTTCAGCTCGGTGATAAGTTTTTTCATTTCCGGGATAAATTCCACAACCCCCTCGGGGATCAAAACCACCCCAAAATTTTCTTTATTTTCCGCTCGTTTTACCACGGAGTCGCAGATTTGATCCACAATACGGCCCAGGGAAAAATTATTCGCCGCTACCTCCTCGGAGATAAGGCAAATATTCGGTTGGGTTTGCAGGGCACATTCCAGGGCGATGTGGCTTGCGGAACGGCCCATAAGCCTGATGAAATGCCAATACTTTTTAGCGCTGTCGGCGTCCCGCGCTATGTTTCCGATGAGTTCGCTGTAGGTTTTTACCGCCGTATCAAAACCAAAGGACGCTTCGATGTATTGATTTTTCAGGTCCCCGTCTATGGTTTTGGGGCACCCGATGACTTGGACCGCCGACCCCTGGCTTAGAAAATATTCTGCCAGGAGCGCCGCGTTGGTATTGGAATCATCCCCTCCGATGACGACCACCGCATCCATGTTAAGTTTTTTGGCTGTTTCCAGAGCCGCGGCAAATTGTTCCGGGGTTTCAATTTTGGTTCTCCCCGAACCTATCATATCAAAACCGCCGGTATTGCGGTACTGATCGATAATCTCCCCGGTAATTTCCAGGGTTTTATTATCCGTAAGACCTCCGGGGCCGCCGAGAAATCCATAGAGCTTTGAATCGGCGTTTCCCTTTTTAAGGCCGTCAAAAAGTCCGGCAATGACATTGTGTCCTCCCGGAGCCTGGCCCCCGGAAAGAATCACCCCCACGATTAACTTCTTCTGTATTTTTTCATTTTTTCCCGTAACAAAGGTTGCCAGGGGTTTACCATAGGTAAATTTAAAAAGTTCCCGTAGTTCTCCCTGATCCGACACAGATTCGGTAGGGGCTCCTAATTCGAGGGCTATTTCTGTAACTTCCCGGGACAACCCAATGGGAAGTTTTGGTTTATAGGTATACCGGAGTTTTTGCAAGGCGGATATTTCCATTATGTTCTCCTTATGGTGTTTTAGTATTTATAATGAGCTTATATCCAAACTAAAATTTTGGAACCGCTTCTCATGATAACGAAAACAACCGGTCTAACGCAAGCCGGCGTATGAAGTCTGTTCGAGCTAAGGATGTATGGTGGTACCCAAAAAAACTTCTCCCCGGAGGATTTTTTTTAAGTTTTCCAGATTTCGTCCCCCGGCGCATATCACCGTGAGGCCGATTTTTGCCCCGTGGCGGCTTGCCACCGGGTCAAAGGGAACGTTTTTCCCCGGAATCCATTCGTCGCCGACGAGGGTACGGAATTCCGCCCAGGATAAAGCGGTCAGGGGTTTTGCTTCAGGATTGGTCCGGGGATCATCGCTGTAAACCTGTTCGATATTTGACAGGTTGATAACTTTATCTGCCTGGAACCGTTCCGCCAGGAGTACCGCGTCGTAGTCCGAAGAAAATCCCGGTTTCCATCCTGCCGCCACCAGGACCCGGCCGACCAGAGGGCCTACCCGGGAGGGATCGGTGACCACCTCCTGGGGACACCATTCCCCCATCACGGCTTTAACAAGCTGGGCATTAAGCCGGGTCGCCATAACCCCTATCCAATCAGCCTCTTCAGCCGCCACCGCGGTACTTATCCTGCGGTATGATTGCTGCCAGGCCCGGGCGGGTCCGCCGCCGCCCACCACTAAGATAAAACGTCGTTTTTCATCTTCCCGCAGAAACGCTCCGATGAGGGATACAAAGTCCGTGAGGAATTTTTCATCTACCCCATCGGGGGCGACAATGGAACCGCCCAGGGAAATAACCGTTATCATATACACTCCTTACCTCTTATCATAGTAAACCGGGACCACCTGTCGCGATGAGCTATCGAACAGTCTTACAAAATGCTCCGCGTTTTGCCGTTTTTAAGCGGCTATTGTTCGGAAACTGAAGTTTCCGAAACCCTATTCTTCTATCGGTGTAATTATAACATCTCCCCATTGGGAATCATAGTTAATGCCTCCTGAGGATTCTTCCCAGATGTTTTGCAGGGCAAAATCCCGTTCCCGGGCCACGGTTTTTCCCCGGACTTCCATTTGGGATAAAATCCGCTCTCCCCGGGAAAAAGCAATATGCCGGTTATCCATATTGCCGAAATAATAAGCCCCCCGATCTTGCCGGAGGGGAAAGGCAAAATCAGCCGGGACAGTCCTCGCGCCCAAGGCGGGATCCACGGGTATCCAGCCGAACCCGTCAATCCAAAATTCCGCCCAGTAATGGCGGATCGCCTCCTGGGACCGGCCTATTAAAACCCCCGATACGGGCAGCGCGGGGATACCTCCTGCCCTGGCCATGGCGCAGAAGAACAGGGCCGCCCCATAGGAATCGGTCCGTCTCCTGTCCAGGGCTTCCAGAACACCTCCGGCTACGGGTTCCCACCGGATTCCCCCCTGGGTAATAAGCCAATCGTATATTTTCCGGGCCTTCAGGTAGGGATTCCTCTCCCGCCCGATAATGGTATTGGTATGGGTTTTGATCAGGGCATGGTCCGAGGGGATCAACGGGCCGGGAAGGGTATAAACCGTTTCCACGGGAAAGGTACCGCTTTCCTTGATCAACGATTCCTTGATACTGGTCGTAATGGCGTATACTTCCAACCGGAAGGAGAGGGTGGTCTCCATAGTGGTATAGGGGGCGAGATCGTTGAATTTAAACAGGACCGTTTCCCGATAATTTTCTATAAAAGGCGCCCTGGTCCAGGATAAGAGCTGAACCCACGGTTGGGAAGACGAAAGAATCGGCCGCGGGAGCCAGAGGTAAAGAGAATGGGGAACCGGGGCTTCCCTGGTCCGGATCCCTACCGTATAGTTGAGGGTATAGGCCTGTTTATCCTCAAAGATC
Organism: Spirochaetaceae bacterium; assembly: GCA_031275595.1. Next base: position 14,126 of record JAISOO010000041.1, read on the forward strand.
TTAGTTCCGGGTTTATCGGTGATTTCAAAAAAAAATGATTCTGAATTTCCCCTGGAGGTCCGGATCTCAAGGTTTCCGCTGACCGCGCCGTCGGGGACTCTCACTTGAATTTCCCGATCATTCCACAATTCATATCCAAAGTTGGTATCAAAAACTTCCATCCAGGAGGGAGCGGCATCGGGGAGGGATGAAGCCCCCTCCCGGGTAAAAAACACCCCGCTGCTACCCCGGCTGGAACCAAAATCGTTCCCTTGAATAATAATCAACGCCCCAATGACCGCGGCTCTCGGTTCAACCGACAGGATTCGAGGTTTTTTATCCACATCTGACCCGGACACCGGCTGCGGCAGGGTGGTCCGGTTAGAAATCAGGACGGGATTGCTTTTTTTATCCCCCCGTTGGATATATATCAGGGCGGATTCCCCAAATTCCGGAAGCCGCAGGGAAATTTTCGTATCCGTCCATTCGATATACGAGGACATGGTGGGGAAGATCTGCGCGATGGTCACATAGGATTTATCCTGGACTTCTCCGAAATTTTTGCCCAAGATGGTGAGAATCTCTCCCGGCGTTCCGATTCTGGGGCTTATAGAAACAATATGGGGAGCGGGAACCCCGCAGGCGGTAAGTCCCCCCGCTATACATAAGACCAGGAAAATTATTGGACCCGGGACTATACGGATTTTATTACTCGTAGCCATTACGATCCGGATTATTATTTTGGTCCTTGACATAGGGATGTAACGCTAATCGTATTTCAATATGGGCTTCATTATGAGAATTTCGTGAACCAAGGGGGAAAAAATAGATCTGTTCTCCGAATTTCATGGGTATGGTCTGCATGGTAGTTTTATACCGGATCCCTTCGTTGGGTACATTAATCCAGATCTGCCCCTGGGCTACCAGTACATTATTTCCATCGTTTCTGAAATAAGGGGTAAATTGTACCGCCACCACGATATTTTCCCCCACAAGCCGTAAACCGACGGGTCTTCCGGGGATAGTTACCTTTGAATTGGTCGCGTTCCACACTTCCTGCTGATTTTCTTCTACAACCCTGGCAACGATATCTAATACAACCGCCCGTTCCCGCAGGCCGGGTAACATATCCTCAAGAACCGTGTCCTGGGAAAATGCCAACGTATTGGCGCTTATAAAAAAGATACTTCCCCATAGCACCAAAGGTTTAAGGGTCATTGGGACAATGTGCTCCTTGAATAGTCCTCCGCCCTGATATACAAGGGTTCGCCATAGCTCATAAAACTTTTACTTTCAGGAAGGCGGAGGATAACAATATTATCCTCATCGCTGAGATATTGCAACACCCCCCGGATATCCGAAACCGGGCTTATCCCTTGCAGGTCCAGACCTATCCCGTTGGCGGCGGTTAATTCTTGCGGGACCATCATCGGGGCAGGACGGTTTAACAAAACCAAGGTAAAGACCACGGCCATCAGGGCGGCCATGGCCGCCGCCAGGGGCAGGGGAATAACAATCGAACGATGCCAGAGGTTTTGCCGGGATATTGCCCCGGCCGCCTTTTCTTCCAGAACGGCTAAATTTTGCCAAACTCTGGCCTTTGCCGCTTCCGTCCGGAAATTAAGGGCAGATTCTTCCCCCCTGGCGGCTGGAAATAAAAAAGACCGGTATTGTTCCAATCTGTTCCTGCATTCCGGGCATAGGGCAATATGGGCTTCCATTTTTTCTCTCCAGGGAGAGGAGAGTTCCTTGTCGTAATACACAGAAAGAATCTGACGATTTGGACACATACTAACCATCCTTCGTTAAGATTCCGGCTAAACGTTCCCGGGCTCTGAATATCCGAACCTTAACGTTCCCTTCGCTTATACCAAGAGCCCGTCCGATTTCTTTATAATTCAATTCACCATACTCTTTTAATATTAATACTATCCGTAAATTTTCAGGAAGTTTTTCCAGGGCCTTCTGAATTTCACCTTGGGTTTCCTGCCTGAGTAAAATTCCTTCTCCGGTTTCCTGGGTTTGGGTAAGCTCCCGAAAGGCCCGTTGATACGCCCTCCGTTCCCGCTCTTTCCGTTTTGCGTAATTCAACGCCGCATTTTTCACTACCCGAATAAGCCAATATTTCGCCTCCTCAGGATTTGGAAAGACCATATTTTTTTCATAAAACCGAAAAAAAGCCTCCTGACATAGATCTTCCGCGGCCTCCTCATCGGCCACAATACGATATGCCACCCGAAACAGTATCGAAAATGTGGAATCGTAGATCCTGCGGAATTCCGACATCGATACTTTCCTGTCTATATCCTGAAACAAGTTTTTACCTCAATCGTTACAGCCTCGCGGCTATTTATTCGAAGCGGGGAGTATGCCCCGGAACCCGCCTTCCGGCGGGGCTCATTCACGGCGCCAGAGGGTTCCGGAGGGCCCGTCTTCCAATAGTATTCCCCGTTTTTTCAAGGCATCCCGAATCCCATCCGCCTTAACAAAATCTTTGTTCTTTTTTGCCTCCCGCCGCGCTTCTATCAGGACCGCAATTTCCCGTACAAAATCCTGATCTTCTACCCGGTTCCACACGCCTTCCGCCTCTTTTACCAGGCCGAGGCCCAGAACCCGGTCCATGGTAAAGACCGCCGCCAAGGCCTCTCGGGGGGGGGCTTCCGTATCCCGCAGGAGGGTCCATAAAGAGGCAAGGGCCTTGGGTGTGGAGAGATCCTCATCCAGGGCCGCGTCAAAGGCTTCCAAATAAGCGCCGGCCTTACCATACCCTCCGGGGTCCTTTTCCTCCAAACCCGGGAGGGCCCCTGTTTTTTCCGCCAAGGCCTTTACCCGATCGAGGAGGGATTTCCGGGCATTCCGGGCGCCGTCGAGGGCTTCAAAGGAAAATTGAAGCTGGCTCCGGTAATGGCCGCCCAGGAGAAAGTACCGGTAATCCAGGGGATCGTAGCCGGAGTCAACCAAGGACTGGAGGGTGAGGAACCCTCCCGCGGATTTGGACATTTTTCCCTTATCCATCACGAGGAATTCGTTGTGAAGCCAATACCGCACCCAGGGATGTTTACCTGTAGCCGCTTCGCTTTGGGCTATTTCATTGGTATGGTGGATGGGGATGTGATCGATCCCCCCGGCATGGATATCAAACTGCTCCCCCAGATATTTGATGCTCATGGCGGAACATTCAATATGCCATCCCGGGTAACCCCGTCCCCAGGGGCTGTCCCAAACCAGGGCCTGGTTTTCAAATTTACTTTTGGTAAACCAGAGTACAAAATCCTGGGGATTCCGTTTGTTTTCATCCGGACCGGTTCGGGCGCCGGCTCGGAGTTCCTCCATCCTGAGCAGGGCTAAGTCTCCATAGGAGGGAAAACGGCTTACATCAAAATAGAGGTTCCCTCCGGCAAAATAGGTAAACCCCCGGCCTTCGATTCTTTTTATCAACCCTATCATATCCTCGATATGATCCGTGGCTTTACAGATCACCGTGGGGCGCTGAATATGAAGCCGCCCGGTATCATTAAAAAAGGCCCGGGTATAAAAATCGGCGATTTCCAGAACTCCCTTTCCCCGTTCCTCGGCGCTTTTCACCATTTTATCATCACCGCTGTCGTTGTCCCCGGAAAGATGCCCCACATCGGTAATATTCATCACATAGGTTACCCGGTATCCCCGGCGCTCCAGGGTTTTTACCAGAATATCGTGGAGGACATAGGCCCGGAGATTTCCGATATGGGCGTAGTTATACACCGTGGGACCACAGCCGTAAAATCCAATCCGGCCGGGAATCAGGGAATTAACGACTTGCAATTCCCGCCCAAGCGTGTTGTATAGGGTAAGCGCCATGGAACCTCCGGAAAAAAACTGGTACCATATGTTTGATTATGAATACCCTACGAGAAATGATAGAAAAAATCAATACGGAGGCAAACTTTTCCGGAGAACTGGGGTTTGATGAACCCATGGCCGCCCACACCACCTTCAAAGTCGGGGGACCGGCGGATCTGTGGGTAAAACCCGGGGAGGATCTCTTCCCCCGGTATACGGCGGCCCTTTTAAAACAGGCCCGGTCTTACGGGATCCCGGTTTTTATTTTAGGAGGCGGGGCCAATATCCTGGTTTCCGACCGGGGTATCCGGGGTATTGTGTTGGATACTTCGGGATGGACGGGGTGGTCGATCCTTCCTCCCGGCAAGGGGGAGGATGAAGATTGGGTCTGTATGGGAATCCGTTCGGGAACCACGGTAGACGCCGCCGCGGAAGCCGCCGCCGGGCTGGGCCTTGGGGGGCTTGAGTTTCTTGCGGGGATGCCCGGTTCCGTAGGAGGGGCGGTATGGATGAACGCCCGGTGTTATGAACGGTCCGTTTCCGACATCCTGGTACAAACCGAATTTTTGGATGCCGCCTATACCCTGCAGGAATTCCCCTTTCGGGCGGAGGATTTCGCCTACAAAAAGAGTCCTTTTCAGGGTATGCCGGCCCTCATCCTTTCCGCCCGGTTCCGGCTGGCTCCCCGGGATCGGGGGGCTATTCGGACGGAAATGGAAAAGCACCGCCGGGATCGGGAGCAAAAGGGGCATTACCGTTACCCCTCGGCGGGGTCGGTCTTTAAAAACAACCGGGAATTCGGGAAACCCACGGGGAAGATTATTGATGAACTGGGCCTGCGGGGGCTGCGGCGGGGAGGAGCGGCGGTAGCGGACTACCACGGCAACATCATCATCAATACCGGGAACGCCACGGCCGCCGATATCCGCGGCCTGGTTGAAACCGTCGGGGATAGGGTTTATGCCGCCTTGGGCATCCGCTTGGAGCCGGAGCTCCTCTTTGTGGGGGATTGGGATGGCTGATGAAGCTGTGCCGGCAGCCCGGTGCAGGGGAATAGCCCGACGATGATAAACATATCAGGATCGATAGGATCAAAATAATTTATGCAACGATAGACTTGTTCGATAACCCTGTCGCAAATGGCGGGAATTATCGTTCCCGTAAGGTATTTGCCTCAGGGGCCGCCCAAGGTTTCCCGGGAAAACGTCTCCTGAAATATACAGAGCCTTTCCTAAAACCCGGTTGTTTATGGGAAAAGCGGTCTGAAGCCCGCTTTTTCCCATAAATCTAAGGTTGCTTTCCCAAAAACTGAAGTTTTGGGAAAGCCTCTCCTATGAGTTTCATGGCATTCAAACCATACATTGACAAAGCCCGGATCGGTTTCCTATACTTTTAAACGGCTATAGGGGGGGGGATGTCCGAAAAGCTTGAATTAACTTTTGTAAATTTTTCGAAAAACTCCTATATCACCATGGAAGGCAGACAAAATGCCGATAGGTTTTTTATTATACACCAGGGTAAAGTCCGGCTTTCCAAGGAAGTGGAAGTGGTGACGGAAGAGGGGCGTGATATTTTAGGGCCCGGAGATTTTTTTGCGGTTATTTCCACCATGTCTTCCCACAGTCATATTGAAACCGCCCAAGCCGTAACGGATGTTACGCTTATTTCGGTTAAAAAGGAACAGTACGGTCAGCTTATCCAGAATAACACTCCGGTGGCCATGAAGATCATCATGCAATTTTCAAAACGGATGCGGTATCTGGACGAAGCCCTGACCCGGTTGACCTTAAAAAATACGGTGGAAAATGATATCGCCCACCTTTTTGACGTGGGAACATATTATAACAAACAAGGCCAGTTTGATCAGGCCTATTATGCCTATCATCAATATATTAAGTACTGTCCCGAGGGAAAAAACGTGAATCAGGCCCGGGAACAGATGATGAAGATTGCTCCCTATACCAAAAATACTGAATTGGTTCATGAGTCCGATGAGTTTAACCGGGAATATCCCAAAAATTCCATGTTTTTTTCCGAAGGTGAACCGGGAGACGAGCTGTACATAATCCAGAAAGGATCGGTGAAGATCACTAAAATCGTCGACAGCAACGAGGTACTCCTGGCGGTTCTTAAAACCGGGGACATTTTTGGAGAGATGGCCTTATTAGAGTCTAAGCCCCGGTCTGCCAGCGCCATAGCTTTCGAGGACAGTACGGTTCTGGCGGTAAACCGGACGAATTTTGTCCGGATGGTCGGAACCCAGCCCCAGATTATTGCCCGGTTGACCATCCTGCTGTCGGAACGGCTTTGGTTTATTTATAAACAGCTGGCGAACACCCAGATCGTCCATCCCTTGGGCCGTATGTATGATGCCCTTTTAATCCAACTTGAAAAAAACCGGGTTCCCCTCAGTTTAAATGAGTCCTATGTCTTTGATTTTGGCCCCCTGGAGCTTTTTAATATGGTGGGGCTTTCCAGGACCGACGGTATGCCGGTATTTATGAAAATGACGGAAACCGGGAAGATCCAGGTTGTCCAGGATAAAATAATGGTGATGCATGTTTTAGAAATCCCGCGGCAGACTGATTTTTTTAAAAAAAGAAACCTTTCCAAAACTTCAGTTTTGGGGAAGGCTTAGGTATGAAAAATCGGGCGAAGCCCCGGGGAATTTTGAAACAGCCTCGTATTTTTGTATATTTTCACCGATATTAAATTGAGGGATCCCATGATATCCATAAAAGGGCTTTGTTATTTGAATCGGTTTCAAAATCCGATTGAATTTGAAACCGGCATGGGGAAAAGCGGTCTCAAATCCGCTTTTCCCCATAGATCTCGGGCCGCGGTTTCAAAAAATGATCTTTTGAAAACGCTGTGTTTTTTAATCCTGGGCTGGATCCTCTTGGCTGTCCCTGTCCATGCCCAGGACGGTCCCGATGGGATCGGCGCTATACCCTCCGCCGAAACCCCTGAAGCGAGGAACCTTCCCCGGACTTTCCGGGAAATTTCCCTGGGGATGACCCTGGAGGATCTCAAAAAGGCCCTGGAGCAGGATGGGCTTTTTCATTTTCGGGGGGATCGGGACGTGTCCTTTCTCCCCGCCGGGGAACAAAGTCTGGTGGAAACCACCGGTTTTTCCTTTATCCGGCGGGCCTTTTTTCAGCTTCGGGAGGGAGCGTTATTTATCATGGCCTTTTCCCTGGATCCGGCCTTGATTGACCATTATTCGGTATTCACCGATTTTGTAAAAAAATACGGGGAGCCCCTTTTTTTGAATCCGGGGCAGGCGGTATGGGAATCCGCGGATACGCGGATCGCCCTTGAGCGGCCCCTGACGGTTAAATATATCGATAAAGCGGTATTTGCCGAAATTATGGGAGAATCGGCGGTAAAAGAATCCGGAGAAGTTTTTTTACGGGAGGAATTCCTCAATGGCTTTTAAAGGTTCCGGGCCGCGCCTTTTGAAACAGGGGCCGGGATTTTTATTCTTGATCCTCCTGATTTCCGTTGGGCAGGTTCATTGTACCCCCCCGGAAAAGAAGCTGGAAATCGCTGAATTCACCCTGGAAAAGTCCGGAGGGGGCCGCATTCGGATTCAAGCTGAGATCGCCCGTACCGAAGCGGAACGGGCCCGGGGACTTATGCACCGTACCGCCCTTCCCGACGGGGAGGGGATGCTGTTTGTTTTTGAGCGGGACCAGATCCTCTCGTTTTGGATGAAAGATACCCTTATCCCTCTTTCCATTGCCTTTATAAGTTACGATGGCCGGATCCTGGAAATTTATGATATGCAGCCCCGGGATCTCAGATCCGTCCATTCCGTCCGTTCGGTCCGTTATGCCCTGGAGGTTCCCCAGGGCTGGTTTGAACGGACCGGTATAAAGGTGGGGGACCGGCTGAATCTACGGTGAGAGGGCCATGCAGCGGGGCCGTACACCGTAGCGGAGGAACCTAACCGGCCATACCCGGTAAGATCCGGCTTATCTCCGCCTTGCAGAAGGCTTGGACCTCCTCCAACACCGCTTCCCCCCTCAATTCCGGGCGGCGGTACTTTAATGCCGCCCCGATTGGGAGCAGGGTGGTCAGGATCAGCCTTTCGTCTTCCTTGAGTTTTTCCAGAAATTGCGGTATCCCTTGTCGGCAGGATGGCAGGGAACATATCTTTTTTTGATATTCCACAAGAAAATCCTGCGCGGACATGGTCAAAGGACCGGAGGAAAAGAGATGGAGAAGACCCGCGGCTGAAGGCGGGGTATGGTATTTTTTTTCCAGCGCCAGGGGAGGGCCCATGCCGGGAACGGCCCGGACCGTACCCAGGGCATGGGCCTTTGCCTCAAGCCCTTCCCGGTAACGGGACATGATTTTTGTCTCGTAGTACCAGGAGTCCCCTGTCCCCGCCTGGGTAAGGGAAGGGTTGCGGTAAAGAAAATCCGAAAAAAGGGATTCCGTCGGGGAGAAACGATTTTGCCTTTTATCGAAATAGGGGTAAATATAGGTCCCCCGGGCATAGGTAATACCCCGGGGATAGGAAAAATCGGCC
>JAISOO010000077.1 GCA_031275595.1 Spirochaetaceae bacterium
GAGGCTTTCCCAAAACTTCAGTTTTTGGGAAAGCAACCTTAGCGTTATGGGAAAAAGCGGGCTTTAGACCGCTTTTTCGGAAGCCTTTCCCAAAACTAACCGAGTTTTGGGAAAGGCTCGGTTTTTATCTTCAACACCGGATCAACGCCTCCGGGATCCAGGGAAAAAGCCCGGTCGGTACGTTCCCCCTGCGCATCCCGGTAATGGGGAGGCCGCACCGGATATACCGTCCCTGCGCTTATGGTGTCCTCAAGGCCAAGAAGGGAACGCGCTATCATCTGTCTGGTTTCCTAGGGGCATACCTTGGACCAGATAAGCCGGTAACGCCCTTTTTCCACCGGCAGTTCACCGGGAGCGAAACCGAAGGGCGTGGTAAAGTAATGGGGTTTTCTTTTAAAACTCCCCGGAATTTGCGGTTCATCGGGAAACGCGGTCTGATAGGCCATAATGAACGCTCCTTACGAAACCGCCCGGGCAAAACGCTCCCGGTCATGGGCTTCATTCCAAATCGAGACATCCGGCCCCAAGGCAAGGATCTGATAGGGATTGTGCCCATGGCTGCCAAGGTGGTAACCCCGCTTAATGGCGTCAAAATCGGTGGTATCCCTGAAGGCGGGAATACGGTAGAGGTCCTTGGCGTAATTCCACAGGTTGGGGAAGTCGATAAGCCGGTTGCGGTTACAGCGGAAAACCAGGTTATAGGCCGTGTCAAACCGGGCCAGGGTAACATACAGCCGTACATCCGAATCGGTTAAACGATTCCCAAACAAATAACGTCCTTTTCCAAGCCGTTCTTCCAGAATATCAAGACAGTTAAAAAGAAGGTCATAATTTTTTTAATATTCCTTTTGGCCTTCGGCAAAGCCTGCCTTGTACACCGCATTATTCACCTCATGAAAGAGCAGTTCGTTGAGCTCATCAATTTCCCGGCGCAGATCCTCAGGAAAAAAGGAGGGAAAGGGACCGTTGTTTCAGCGCCTGTCATTTTGAAGTGGCCCCAGGAGCAATTCCCTTTCCGCGGTATCCGGCAGGGACTAAAGTCGGGGACGCGAATTTGACGATAGTAAAAGAAGCTATGATCAACCTGAAACGATTTTTTGCCCCCCTTTTGGGGCCGGTTTTAATGGGTCTTTGCCTGTCCTGCGCGGCTAAAACCGCTTTGGTCCTGTCCCGGCACGTTGTCCCGGTTCCCGTACCGATCCGGGAACAGCCCATGGCGGCGGCCTCCTTTGACCGTATGGAGGCCGGAGACATACATCACGTTACCCTTTTTTTTCTATTGGATGTACAAAATCCCTGCCCTTCCGCGGCATCCTTGGAGATCCGGGACTGGAAGGCCGCGATCAACGGTTTTAATCCCGGTGAAGGGGCCGCGCTCGGTATTGGGGGGGATGTCGCCCGGGTGGATGCCGGGGCATCCCTGCAAATTCCCCTGCGATTGACGGTGGATTTACGGGAATTGTCTTTGGAGCATGAGGATTTTGACGAATACCAGGCGGACCTGGACGTTACCCTGGGATTTATCTTTGATACCCGGGATACCGCCCAAGTTACGGTCGCTACCGAAGCCGCTTTTCCCCGGATTCGGCAGCCGGACTTTAATATTACCGCCATTGCCATTATGAAGGCAGAACTGATCAACACCCGTTTTAAGGTGAGCCTTCGGGTGGACAATCCCAATTTTTTCCCGGTGGAGCTTTCCTCTTTTTCCTACGCCCTATACGGGGCGGATCGTTTTTGGGCGGACGGGGAAAAAACGGATGTACTCCTGATCCCCGCCCGGGGTTCCGCGGAAACGGAACTTTCCCTGGTGATGAATTTTATCAACATGCGGCGGGAGCTTTTGGATCAGATCATCGCCATGAAACAGGTCAAGTACCGTCTGGCAGGAGCAGCCGAAGTAAGTACCAACATGGATTTTCTCCCCCATTTTCTGGTGAATTTCGACCGTTCGGGGAATTCCGCCGTGGTGAATTGACAAGCCGCGCCGCCCGGAACCACCGAGGGTTTTACCCTATAGGGAAGGGCAGTACCCCGTTGATGGTCGATTTCCCCGCCAGGGCCATGATGAGCCGATCCAATCCCATGGCCGCCCCGGAACACCGGGGAAAGGGCTTCCCGGTTTCCCCCCGGGGAAGAAAGGTTTTCCAATATTCCCCGTCAATCCTATGGGGTACCAGGGCATTCCGTTTTTTCAGTTCCCCTTCCCGTTCAAAATAACGGCGGACCTCTTCGCTTTCCCCTTCTTCGGAATAACAGTTGGCCAGCTCTATACCTCGGACATAGAGTTCCCACCGCTCCACGGCCTTTCCCCCGGCTTTTTTTTTCGCCAGACAGGGGACAAAGGCGGGGTAGTCCCAAAGGATCACCGGCCGGTCCCGGGGTAAAGCCGGCTCCAGCCGGTGAATAAAAATCAGATCATACAGGGCCCCCTCCTCCAGGCCCGGGGGAGGGTCAAGGCCGAGCTTCCGGGCTTCCTTTTCCAGCGCACCCTGGCGGACGGCGTTATAGAGATCAAAGCCCGCCCAGCGGGAAAAGGCCTCCTCCACGGTGATCCGCATAAAGGGGGGGCGAAGTTCCCGGAAGGGATCCGATCCCGGCGATTTTCCCGGGAAAAGCTCCGGATCCCCCAGGAGCGTCTCAAAAAGCGCCTCGGTTATCCCCAGGGAATCCTCATAATCCGCGTCCATGGTATAGTATTCCAGCATGGTGAATTCCGGACTATGGAGCCGGCCAAGGGATTCCCCGTTACGGAAGCATTTGCATATCTGGTAGAGACTTACCCGATGGTCCGCGATAAGCTTCTTCATCCATATTTCAGGAGAAGGGACGAGCCAATAGGACTGATTTTTCCGGCTTTTACTTCCCCGTGGGGCCAAATAGGAGGTTTCAAAAACTTCAAGGCAGGTTTCGGGAATAAGGTCCGGAGCCAGCAGGGGGGTATCCACCTCAAGATAGTGCCGTTTATCAAAAAAAGCCCGGATTTGACGAAAAATCCGGGCCCGGTTCCAAAGCAATTCAAGATCCATGGTAATTCCTTTGCCCAAGCCTTTTTCAAACCCAGGGGATTATCAAGAGGCTTGCATGAATTTTTATACGATTTTGCGGCGAAGCGCAGCAAACCGCTAGATCAAGCGGCAAACCGCCTCTTTCCACTGCGCTCCCCGGTCAAATTCATTTTTAAACATCCCAAAGGAGGCGCACCCTGGGGAGAGGACCACCGTATCCCCTGCGGCGGCGGTTTCCAGGGCGGCCCTGACCGCCGCGTCCACCGAATCAAAGGGCCCCCGGTAAGGGATACCCTCCTGGTTAAGGAGCTGACAGAGTTTATCGCTGCCGCTTCCCGCCAAAAGCACCAGGGCTTTGGCCCGGACCGCCGCCCGGACCAGGGGGGCAAAGTCCAGATTTTTATCCGTGCCCCCGGTTACCAGCACCGGCCCCGGTTCAAAGGCATCCACCGCGGCGGCGGCGGCTTCGGGAATGGTAGCGGCGGTATCATTATAAAACCGGACCCCTTCCTTTTCGTAGAAAAATTCAAGCCGGTGTTCAATCCCCGGGAAAGTTCCCAGGGCCTCCCGGATAAGATCCGGAGGAAGCCCCAGGTCCAGGAGGGCCAATGCCGCGGCCAGAAGGTTTTTTTTCTGATGCCGTCCCGGCAGGAGGAGCCGGGGGGGAACCACCTCGACCCGGTCGCCGGAGGGAAGCAGGGCATAACCGGACCCCGCGGGCCCGGAAATCCAGCCCCCGGCCAGGCCGGCGGGAAGGGGGCTTTCCCCATACCGTAGCGGCCGGCCCGGGGTCTCCCCCAGAAAACTCCGGCCCCAGTCATCATCGGCGGCAATGGTGGCGTCATTGCGATCCTGACCCCGGTATATGATCCGTTTATCCGCCGCATAGTTTTCCATGGTCCCGTAACGGTTCAAATGATCCGCCATGATGGAGGTGATCACCGCGCACCGGGGTTTCAGGAGGGACCGGGAATGGATCCCATGGCAGTCCGCGTCCGCCCTCGTCCTGTCCCGGAGGTCCCCAAGCTGCCAGCTTGAAAGCTCCAGGACCACGTCATCTTCCCGGTCCAGGGATTCCAGAAAGGTCAGGGGAGAACGGGTAATATTGCCTCCCAAATGGGACTTTCCTGAAAGCAGGCCCCGGTTCCGGCCCTCCTGTAATACCCAGTGGATGGCGGAAGCGGTAGTGGACTTACCCTTGGAACCAGTTACCGCCGTCAGCCGGGCGGGCGAAGCGGTTAAAAAGAGGGAAATATCCGTTTCGATACGCCGGGCGGCCCGTAAAAAGGGGGAATCCGGGGGTACCCCGGGGTTTTTTATCACCATATCCGCCCGTTCAAAATCCTCTGTCCGGTGGCACCCCAGAACATACCGGACGGATCCGGCGCCGCCCAGCTTCTCTATTGAGGGGGCCAGGGCCTTTTCATCCCGAAGATCCGTAACCGTCACTTCCGCGCCCCGGCTTATGAGGTAACGGGCGGATTCCACCCCTCCGCCGTGGATGCCAAGGCCCATCACCAGGACCCGCATTCCCCGATAAGGACTCCCTTCCCGGGACAAGCTATACCCCACAAAAAACTCCTTCCAATCCTGACCATTGCCCGACAGGAGACTCCTATAGTATAGTACTTTTGTAGAAAAATGTCATACCCGGATGAGGCCGTATACCCGGAGCTTTTTTCAAAATCATGGCGCTGCCGGACCGTTAAATGTTGAAAAAACAGCCTGAGATTTAAACGGAAAAGCGGACGGGCTTGATTTGGGCTTAACCGCTTTTCCCGAAGTTTTTCAAAACCACCGGATTTTGAAAAAACTCTATAAGGAGCCCCATGGCGCAGCATGAATTAGGTGATTTCCTGCCAACGGTGGATGAAAACCGGCGGCCCGTTCATTTCGGCTGGGCCCGCTCTCCTCTTTTGAGTTATGACCCGCTTTTATGCGGCGGCCCCCGTTACCGGATTACCGAGTCCGACCGGTACATCATTTTCTCTCCCACCCATTTAATGAGCCTGGAGATCCTCGACGGCGGAATTTTAGGGTACATCGGCGTATCCGTGGTATTTCTTAAAGACAAGCGGCGGTCCACCCAATCCTATATTATTCCCTTTTCGCTGGGTTCCTTCGAACTTCCCAAAAACAGTGAAAAAGGCTCGATTCGGATACAACAAAAAAAGGGAGAGATCAATTTCGCGGTTATGGAGGGGGGGGCCCGGATTATCAAACTGGATCTTCCGAACTTCGGCCATCACCGTCACCTCTGGGGGGTGGTGGTATTATCCGCGGATCCCGCATACCACTCCATTGTTACCCACATGCCCTGGCGGAGGGAAAAAAACGCCTTCCTGTATTCCCGGCGTTCACCCTGGTATACCGCCGAAGGGGTCATGCAGTTAAGCGGTACGGAGATAGTCTTTTCCCGGGGCAGCGGCTGGGGTATTTTTGACTGGAACCGGGGGGTACGTCCCCGTTCCGATGTCCGGTTTTGGGCGGCGGCCTGCGGCTTAAGCGGGGAAAGGCTGGTCGGTTTTAACGTGGGCTACGGTTCCGCCGATTCGGGATTCGGCACGGAAAATGCCTTTTT